>NZ_JBBYHU010000013.1:0-81123 GCF_038289905.1 Flavobacterium flavipallidum
CTCTAAAATCTGTTTAAGTGAAATTTTGTGATCTCTAAAAGTACTCATTATATCTATATTTACAATTATAAATATAAGAAATTTCATTCATTTAAGCAATATAAACACATAAAATTATGGATCTAATTATTGATTTATATGACTTATATAACAAAAAAAGTCGGAAGAATAATCTTCCGACCATGACTAGGTATTAACCAGCGTTTTTTATTTATTAAATATAACATTAATTTTCTTTTCCTTCTTCCCATTTTCCCACAACCGAAGTAGCCAATGCATTTCCTAAAACATTCGTTGCTGTTCTAAACATATCACAAAAATGATCAATTGGAAGAATCAATGCAATCCCTTCAACAGGAATATCAAACATTCCGCAAGTTGCAGCAACAATTACTAAACTCGCTCTGGGAACACCGGCAATTCCTTTGCTGGTAAGCATTAAAACTAAAAGCATAACCATTTGTGTCCCTAAATCCAAATTTATACCATAAGCTTGTGCTATAAACAAACTCGCAAAAGTCATGTACATCATACTTCCATCAAGATTAAACGAATATCCTAATGGCAACATAAAAGAAACAATTTTATCTTTAACACCAAAACGTTCTAATTCTTCGGTGATTTTAGGAAAAACAGCTTCACTACTTGTAGTTCCAAAAGCAATAATCAAAGGACTGATAATATGACTTAATAAAGTTTTCATTCGCTTTCGAAGGAAAATAAAACCTACAAGCAGCAAAAAAGTCCATAAAGACAAAATCCCAACTAAAAAGGAGCTAAAATATTTTACATAAGTTATAACCAAATCATTCAAATCTTTTATGGCAAAAACTCCTGCAATAGCACCAAAAACACCAAGTGGAGCAAACTTCATTACATAATTTACCATTTTTAAAATGATATGTGAAGTTTTATCTAATGCACTGACAACTGGGTTGACATAATTACCTATAGCAGCAGCAGCTAATCCGAAAAAAACTGAAAAAACGACTATTTGAAGTATTTCATTAGTAGCCATAGCTTCAAAAATACTTTTAGGAATGATATGCTCAATGAAATGCTGAGCTGAGAAATTTTGTGTTTTTTCAGTTACTTCAGTGGCAGCTGTAACATCTGCTTTAGACAAATTAAGACCAACACCTGGCTTTAATACATTTACCCAAAACATTCCTATTAACAAGGATATAAAAGATGCACTAAAAAACCAAGCTAGCGCTTTGCCTCCAATTCTTCCAACTGTTTTCACATCACCTAATTTAGCAATTCCAACTACTAAAGTTGTAAATACCAAAGGTGAAATAATCATTTGTACCAAACGAATAAAAACAGTGGCCAAAATTTTGATGGTATCACTAAAATCTTTGGCAAAGTCAGCATCAAAGTTTGTATGAATATAAATCCCTAAAATCCCTCCTAATAGCATTGCTATTAGTATTTGAGTAGTCAAATTAGCAAATAAACTCTTTTTTGTATCTGTAGTTGAATGCATTAAATTCTTAAGTTTTTGTTCTTGATTAAACTTAAAAACGCAGCCAAATCTCTTGACTGCGTTTTTTATATCCTTTTATACTATTTATTGTAAGTTTTATTTATCAAATAAAAATCTGCCAATACAATTGCTGCCATGGCCTCAACAATAGGCACTGCCCTTGGCACAACACATGGATCATGACGACCTTTACCTGTCATCTCGGTAATTTCTCCTTTATTATTTAGAGAATCTTGTTTTTGCATGATCGTTGCTACAGGCTTGAAAGCAACTCTAAAATAAATATCCATTCCGTTACTTATTCCTCCTTGAATTCCTCCAGAAAGATTCGTTTTGGTAGTTCCGTCGGCATTATATAAGTCATTGTGAGCACTTCCTTTCATTTTAGAACCTTCAAATCCGCTTCCAAATTCAAAACCTTTTACCGCATTAATTGAAAGCATTGCTTTTCCTAATTCGGCATGTAATTTATCAAAAACAGGTTCTCCTAATCCAACAGGTACATTTTGAATCACACAAGTAACAACTCCACCTACTGTATCTCCTTCTTTACGAATTTGTTTGATATAATCTTCCATTGTAGCCGCCATTGCTTCATCTGGACAACGAACAGGATTAGATTCTATTTTAGAAAAATCTAATTCATTATAAGGTGTATCTAATGATAAAGGCCCCACAGCAGAAACATAAGCCTGAATTTTAATATCAGACAGCATTTGCTTAGCAATAGCACCCGCTACTACTCTACTCGCAGTTTCACGAGCAGAACTTCTTCCTCCACCACGATAATCTCTAAATCCGTATTTTTGGTCATACACATAATCAGCATGACTTGGTCTATAATTATCTTTAATATGTGAATAATCGTCTGATTTTTGATTCGTATTTGGGATAATAAAACCAATAGGTGTTCCAGTAGTTTTCCCTTCAAAAATTCCTGATAAAAATTGTACAGCATCCGGTTCTTTTCTTTGGGTAACAATCGCCGATTGTCCTGGTTTTCTTCTTGCCATTTCTACTTCAATAGCATCAAAATCTAATGCTATTCCTGATGGACAACCATCAATTACACCACCTAAAGCTTCACCGTGTGATTCTCCAAAAGTTGTTATTCTAAATAGGGTTCCGTAGCTATTTCCTGCCATTATTTTTAATTTTGAACAAATGTAATATTTTAGTTTTAGCTTTAAAAATTAAAGGTTTAAAGATTGTAAACTAATTTTAAAAAAAGTGTTTTTTATTTACAATTCTTAAGCTATTTGTTAACCTTAATTTTATATCGAATAGATTGAAGTAATGTTATTTTGTATCAGGAACAAATTCATTATTCAATTGAAAAAAAGAAAAGTCGAAGTAGTTGTACTATCCGATGTTCACCTTGGAACTTATGGAAGTCACGCCAAAGAATTATACAACTATTTGTCGTCTATCAAACCTGAAATTCTGGTGTTAAATGGCGATATTATTGATATTTGGCAATTTAGAAAATCCTATTTCCCAAAATCCCATTTAAAAGTTATCCAAAAAATAATAAGTTTTGCTTCAAAAGGGACTAAAGTCTATTACATTACAGGAAATCATGACGAGATGCTTCGGAAATTTACCGAAATGAATATGGGAAATTTCATCCTTGCTGACAAAATTGTTTTAGAACTAGACGAAAAGAAAGCCTGGATTTTCCACGGAGATGTTTTTGACGCATCTGTAAATCATGCCAAATGGATTGCTAAACTAGGAGGTTTAGGTTATGATTATCTCATTCTGATGAATCGCTTTATTAATTGGTGTCTGAAAAAATTAGGACAGGAACCTTATTCCTTTTCAAAGAAAATAAAAGCCAGTGTTAAAAAAGCAGTCAAACATATTTCAGATTTTGAAGAAACCGCCACCGAATTAGCCATAGAAAACCATTATGATTATGTGATTTGTGGTCACATTCACGAACCTAAAGTGCTAAAAAAAACGAATAAAAACGGTTCTACAATGTATTTAAACTCGGGAGATTGGGTAGAGAATCTAACTGCATTAGAATATAATCGAAAAAAATGGAAATTATTTCGTTATCAAGAATCAGAATTTACAGAAACTGAAAACATTCTAGAAAAAGAAGAACTAACTGGAGAACAGCTTATTGCCTCAATTATACTTACTAAATAGTTTTTTGTATTTCGTTTCCGATTAAAAAAAAATGGGAATTCTATAACATATTATAATTATATAATAAATGTCACGTTTAAGAATAATTGTAGATTTGTATGTAACAAAACATTAATTATGAAAAAAATTATTTTATCAGCTTTTATGCTAATGGGATTAGCATTTAGCTCTCAAGCTCAAGAAATTTCAAAAAATGCTTTAGGTTTACGTTTAGGAGACAACGACGGATTTGGTGGAGAAATCTCTTACCAAAGAGGATTGTCAGACAACAACCGTTTAGAATTAGACTTAGGTTGGAGAAACAACAATAGTGTTGATGCCTTTAAATTAACTGGTATCTATCAATGGGTATGGAACATTGATGGAGGTTTCAACTGGTATGCCGGTGTAGGTGGAGGTTTAGGAAGTTGGAGTATTGACAACAATGCTGTTAATGATAGTGGTACTTTTGCTTTTGTTGCTGGTGACCTTGGTATCGAATATGGTTTTGACGAAGTGCCTATTCAACTTTCTTTAGACATCAGACCTGAAATATACTTCAATTCTAATGATTTTAGAAATGATAATTTTGGACCAGATATCGCTTTAGGTATCAGATACCAATTCTAATTCAACAACATATACTCCTAAAAATGCCACTATTTCTAGTGGCATTTTTTTTATTGTACAGTTATTGGTTTCTTAGAATTAATCTTTATCACTGTATATGGATAAGTTATATTTTGTGTAAGCATTGCTCCTGGCTCAGGATTAATCTCTTTTACTTTAATTACAATATTAGTATCGGTTTCAGTTACACTATCTACAGTTATTGAATAGCCTCCTGTGGGCTTTTCGCCCATATTAAGAATAACAAAATTTGATTGTTGTAAATCATTGGTACTTATCTTTCTTTTTAATTTTTCATCATTTTGCAACATCTTAATTTCCTTCGGTTCAGTCAAAATTTCGTAGAAATTAATATTACCTCCTCCGTCATTTTGTTCCAATAAAACTTCGCATAATGGTTTCTTTTCTGTTACATTCACTGAAGATTTACAAGAAAACAGAATTGTCAGCAAAAGTAATCCGAGAATACTTTTTTTCATTTTTCTATTATTTATTCACAGTCTGGTTTTGTCAAATGTTTGTTGCATTTTTTGACATATTTCTTAATCGCTTTCTCATAAATATCAATGTATAATGGTAAAATATGTTTGATATCAAATTTCTTAGCGACTGATAAAGCGTTTTCTTTAAATTGACTTAAAACAGCATCATCTCTAAGAATTTTTAAAGCGTTTTCTGCCAATTCATCAATATTTCCCACATTACTTAAATATCCTGAAACGCCGTCAAAATTTACTTCAGGTAAACCTCCTGAGTTACTTGAAATAACCGGAACTCCCCAAGCCATCGCTTCTAAAGCTGCTAATCCGAAACTTTCGGTTTCAGATGGTAACAAAAATAAATCAGAGTTACTTAAAATTTTATCTATTTCATTACTGTTTCCAAAGAAAATTACCTTATCTAAAATTCCTAATTCCTGACACAAATATTCTGCTTTTTCTTTTTCAGGCCCATCCCCTACCATCAACAATTTAGCCGGAATTTGTTGCTGGATTTTATGAAATATTCTAATGATATCCGGAATTCGTTTTACTTTTCTAAAATTACTGATGTGAGTAATAATTCTTTCTTCTTTTTTTGCTAAAAGGGAACGCTGACAAGCCCCCGTAAATTCACGATTTTTATCCAGCTCAATAAAATTAGGAACCACATGAATATCCCTCTTAATATTAAAAAGTTTATAGGTATCGTCTTTTAAACTTTGCGATACCGAAGTTACCACATCTGATTTATTGATACTAAAACTAACAGCCGGTTTATAATGAGGATGATTACCTACTAAGGTAATATCTGTCCCATGCAGTGTTGTAATCATTGGGATTTCAATTCCCTCATTCTTTAACATTTGTTTTGCCATATAACCCGCATAAGCATGCGGAATAGCATAATGCACATGTAAAATTTCAATTTTATAAAGTTTAACCATATCAACTAATTTACTTGACAAGGCTAATTCATAAGGTTGATAATGAAACAAAGGATATTCAGGAACATTTACTTCATGATAATGAACATTAGGATTTAACAAAGCCAAACGTACTGGCTGACTATAAGTTATAAAGTGCACTTCATGTCCTAAACGAGCTAATTCTAATCCTAATTCGGTAGCTACTACACCACTACCTCCAAAGGTAGGATAACAAACAATTGCTATTTTCATCTGTAATTTTTAATACGACTAAATTAATAAAAATAAAGTCGTAATTTCTTAAAAGAAGGCTAAAACTAGACGTCACATTTACGTTTTAATTAGCATCTTTAATCGATTCATATATAACCGATTGGATGTTTTCTCTAATATTTTCTTTCGATAATTTGTTTTGAGATTCATTAGGATAGGTTCTGTTAGACAAAAAAACATAGACAATTTCTTTATCTGGATCAGCCCATGCCATTGTCCCGGTAAAGCCGGTATGTCCAAAACTAGTCATAGAAACACAACCACAAGTAGGACCAGAATTACCTAATTGTGGTTTATCAAAACCAATTCCCCTTCTATTCCCTTGGAAACAATAATAGCAATGGTTAAAATCATTAAAAGTATTTTCAGAAAAATACTGTTTACCGCCATAATTTCCTTTTTGCAAATACAATTGCATCATTTTGGCCACATCCATGCTATTCGAAAAAAGACCTGCATGACCGGCAACACCGCCTTGCATTGCAGCGCCAAGATCATGAACATAACCCTGAACAAGTTGATGTCTGAAATAAGTATCTACTTCAGAAGGAACAATTTGGTTTTTATCTTTTTTTCCAATTGGATTATACATCGTGTTATTTAAACCCATTGGCTGAAAGAAATTATGATTATTCAAAATATCTAATTTTCTTCCCGAAATATGTTCCAAATAAGCTTTCAAAATCATGAAAGTGAAATCACTATATTTATATTCTTTCCTTGGTAACAATTTACTATCAGCAATAATTTTCATAATGCTATCCTGATAATCTGATCTTAAAAACAAATCATCTGCAATTTTAATAGTGAATTTTTCATTTCTTACTTTGCTGTAATATTTCTCTAATGGATTTCCTTTTTTATCAATGGTCTTTTTATAAAAAGGATACCAAGCTTGCAAACTCGCATAATGGGACAATAATTCCTTGAATGTGATATCTTTCTTATTCGAATTTTTAAAAACAGGCAACATCGAATCCAGAGTTGTCAACATATTCACCTTTTTTTCATCATATACTTTCATCACATTAGGTAATGTACCAATAATTTTAGATAGTGAAGCCAAATCATAAATATCTGAATTTGAAACTGGAATTTCCTTTTCATAAGTATGATAACCAAAAGCCTTTTGATAAACTACTTTTCCTTTTCTTGCTACTAAAATCTGCATTCCCGGAGTCATTCTTCCGTTGATTGCTCTTTCGGCAATTATATCAATTTTTGACAAAACAGATGGATCCATCCCCATATTTTCAGGAGTAGAAAACCCAAATACATTTAGTTTTTCAGTTGAAAGACCTAAGTTTTCAGTCACTGATGACGATAAATTAATTGGTAATTTTCCTTTCGAATTTATAGCACCAAAAATTAATTCGGCCGAAACTGTTTGGGCAATTGACGAATTTTGATAGGAAACAAGTAAACCTTTAATCGCACTCAAATCCTTTAAGGAAGTCAAAACATAAGGAGATGCAAAAACATCTAAAACAACTGAATTTTGTTGCGCTAAAACATTAATCAATAGCAATTCATTAGCTGAAAACTGTATCGTTTCAACATTATTTTCCATTGGATGGTAACCAATGATAACTGTTGAAAATCCCGTTAATTTTGCTTGTAAACTTACCAAATTCGTATCTGTAATTTCAGTTACTTCTGTATACTGTCGCAGTGTTGTCAAAAAAGATTCATTTAAAGCATTTCCCAATTTCACATAAGCAATTTTCTGTTTTTCTAAATTTCGAACAGGTAAAACAGCATTTTCATTCTTCAAAACAGCAATGTTATTTTCAAAAAAACGATAATACACTGATTCAGAAGAAACTTGATTCAAACTATCATATAATTGATTTAATTTGGTAAACGAAATCTCAGGCTGAAGCTCCTTTAGTTTTATTAGGTTGGAATTTGTTTGCAAATCAATTGCCGACTTATTCTTTTTTGTGGAACTACAGGCAGCTACAAAAAAAAATAAGACATAAAGAATTAAAATCTTGATGTCTCTATTTTTCATAATTATTTGTTTTAGTCTATTTAAAAGAAACGACTATGCCAGCTATCTATTGCAGGGACTTCCCAAACTTCGTTAAATTCCTGAACAGTATTAATCAAATTATTGAAAACAATCGTATTCTCAGTAACTGCTTTATCTTTCACCATTTTTTTGAAATCAAGCAATGGTTTATGAGCGATATGCTCCCCTAATTTGAAAGTTACATTCATTTTATCCAATAAATCAACACCGTACTTTTGCTCTAATTTTTGGATAAAAGCAACCGAAGCATCAATTGAACAACCTGTTGCAGATTGTACTTCCTGGTTAACAGCAATAATAATAAAACGATTGTATTTTAATTGATAAGAAGCTTCTAAACTGGTACCATGAGCAGCCCAACCATTTAAAAACAACTCCAAATCATTTTGGATTTCAGACATTTCAGTATCTGAAAACTTTCTGTTAGATTGATATATCCAAATTCTGGATTCCTCCGGTAAATTTTCAAACGGTACGTACATAATTAAATATGAGTTATAAACTAATATTGATGATTCAAAAAGCTGGCTCTTTAAATTATTATCACTAGTCTGTATTTGATTTATAAATCCTGAGCATTAGCTATCAATTCGGCAATATCCATTACCTTAACTTCTGCTTCTTTTTCTTTGTGTTTTATTCCGTCAGTCATCATCGTATTGCAAAACGGACATCCTGTAGCGATAATGTCTGGAGAAGTTTCTAGAGCATCTTCTGTTCTTTCGACATTGATTTCTTTATTGCCTTTTTCAGCATCCTTAAACATCTGAGCTCCTCCTGCTCCACAACACAGTCCGTTAGCTTTAGAACGTTTCATTTCGACTAAAGCAACATCTAATTTTTCAATTAAGTCACGAGGCGCTTCGTAAATTTTATTTGCTCTTCCTAAATAACAAGGATCGTGAAAAGTAATTTTCTTTCCTTTAAACTGACCTCCTTCAATACTTAAACGTCCGTCATCTAATAAAGACTTTAAAAATTCCGTATGATGAATTACTTCGTATTTTCCGCCTAATTCAGGATATTCATTTTTCAAAGTATTAAAACAATGCGGACAAGCAGTAACTATTTTTTTTGCTTCATACGCATTCAGCACTTCGATATTCATCATGGCCTGCATTTGGAACAAAAATTCGTTCCCTGCTCTTTTTGCCGGATCTCCAGTACAACTTTCTTCTGTTCCTAAAACCGCAAAAGAAACATTGGCACTATTTAAAATTCGTACAAAAGCCTTAGTTATTTTTTTGGCCCTATCGTCAAAACTACCTGCACAACCTACCCAAAACAAAACCTCTGGTTGTTTTCCTTGAGCCAGCATTTCTGCCATTGTAGGTACTATCAAATTTTCTGACATTTTAATTCTTATTTAATCGTTGATATGTTTAATTGCTTAATCGGTCAAACACATACCGACTAAGGATTAAACTACATTTCGTTTTTCCAATTCAATCGATCCTGTTGATTGTATGGCCAAGGTGCTCCATTGTTTTCAACATTAGTCATCATTGAATTTAAAGCAGCCGGAGCAGCACTTTGTTCCATAACTAAATAACGACGCATATCCATAATAATAGATAAGGGACTAATGCTTACAGGACATTCCTCCACACAAGCATTACAGGAAGTACAAGCCCAAAGCTCTTCGGGAGTGATGTAATCATTCAACAAAGCTTTGTTATCTGGTACAAAAACGCCTTTATTCGTATCAATATTTCTCCCCACTTCTTCCATTCTGTCGCGGGTATCCATCATAATTTTACGAGGAGATAATTTTTTACCGGTTGTGTTAGCCGGACAAACAGAAGTACAACGCCCACACTCGGTACAAGTATAAGCATTCAATAATTGAACCCAATTTAAATCCTGTATATCACTAGCACCAAATTTTGCAGGAGCTTCAGCACCTTCAGCAGGAGCTGCAAACGGATCAGCATTAGGATCCATCATTAATTTTACTTCTTTAGTAACAGCTTCTAAATTATCAAATTCTCCTAATGGTTTCAAGTTAGCAAAATAAGTATTTGGAAAAGCTAACAGAATATGTAAATGCTTTGAAAAATACAAATAGTTTAAAAAAGCCATAACCATTAAAAAGTGCCCCCACCATCCGATTCTTTCTAAAACATGTAAAGCGCCCTCACTCATACCTCCAAAAAAAGCTGTACCTAAAAATTGAGAAACAGCAAAATGAAACGAACCTGTTCCTTCAAAGTGCGACTTTCCTAATGAATATAAAACTTCGTCAGTTCCGTTCATTGTAAAAATACACAACACTAAAATAATTTCCATGATAAGAATTAAGTTGGCATCTTTTTTAGGCCATCCAAGTAATTCTTCTTTATTTAATCGTGGTAATTTTAATAGATTCCTTCTAGCTAAAAAAGCAACGGTAGCAATTAAAGCTAATAATGATAGTATTTCAATAAAACTAATCAAGAAAGTATAAAAACCTCCTAAACCTGTTTTGAAAAAACGATGTGTACCAAAAATACCGTCAACTATAATTTCTAATAGCTCAATTTGAGTAATTACAAATGCAGCATAGAGCATAAAATGCAATAAAGCAGGAATTGGTCGAGTAAACATTTTCTTTTGGCCAAGAGCCACTAAAGACATATTTCTCCATCTTGCTGCAGCATTATCAGATCTGTCTACATTTTGACCTAGCCGGATATTTCTAATGATCTTTTTTATATTTTTAGTAAAATATCCAATTCCAAATACTAAAAAGATTACAAATAATATATTGTCTAAATAAGTCATATGATATTATTTTTTAGCTTTCGAAATGGTATCATTTGGCCCTTTGTAAGGCTTGTTTTTCTTTCCAAAAAGAGAAACGTTCACATAACGTGTTGGATACAAACGTACATCCTGAAGTAACAATTCTAATTCCTTAGATGTATTTGATAAATTAGTATAAAACGCATCGTCTTTTAATAATTTCCCCATACTTCCATCGCCAGCTTCTAAACCAGCCATAATTCCATTTACTTTAACCAAAGTAGTATTCAAACTTTTAACTGTTTTTCCTAAATCGGCTTTGTTAATCGAATCGGAAATTTTAGAAAAATTATGAGATACTTTGTTGAAATTAGAAACCATACCGCTTATTTGCGTTTTATTTTCAGCTATCAAAGAATTTACACCAGAAGAAGCCTGATGAAACTGCTCCATTGTTTTGCTTAATTCAGCTAAACTTTTCTTTAGGTTTTCCTGTGTCTTTTTGTCCAAAACATTATTAACACTAGTCAACAATTGATCAGCGTTTACTAATAATTTTTCAATTTTATCCTGAAGTGGCACTAACTTTTTACTTAGAGACTCAGTCATCCCTAAACGAACATTTCCGGCTAACTTATCTCCTTTTTCAACAACTGATTTATCTGAAAAATCAGGTTCAATTGCTATTTGTTTTCCGCCGATAAATCCTGGCTCATAAATAGTAGCCAAACTCTTTTTAGAAATAGGAAAATCAGTTTTAATATTCATTTCAACTAATAATTTCCCACTTTCAGGATTGATAGTAATTTTTTCAATTTTACCAATAACTAAACCATTAATCGTTACCGCTGCCGAAGGAGATAAACCTTCTACACTATCATATTCAGCATACAAAGTGGTATAACTGTTAAAAAGATCCTTTCCTTTTAAAAAACTGTAACCCCAAATAAATAATAAAATAGCTGAGATTACTAAAATCGCAGTCTTAATTTCTCTTGTAATTTTCAAAATATAAGTATTTGTTGCAAATTTAATATAAATATTAGAACTTGACGTTATTTAATTGCATCCTGAATGTCTATTTCGGTGCCATTTTTGTACGCGATTAAAAAAGCAGAATCAAAACCTTTAGCCTTCGCTTCCGCCAAAAGTTTTTTTGATTCTTCATAATCAGTGGTTTCCCCGAATGTATATTTATAACTTTTACCAAAAGATTCCATAGAAACATTTTTCAATCCTTTGAAATTTTTAGGATGTAATTCTAATTTTCTTTTAGAAACAGCCAATTGCACTTTAAAAACAATATCTGAATTTACTTTTGTCGAATTATTTTGTGTCGAATTATTTGATTCAACATCTGTTTTTGGTGCAACTACTGATTCTTGTGTTTGCTCTATCATTTTTTGTGAAGGTTTTACAGAAACTATATCATCTGCCCCTCCAAAATACTCATTTTTATAACTTATAATAGCATTAGCAATAGCTCTGGCAATATCATTTTGACCTTCCTCAGAATCTAAAATATTTCCTTCAGTATAATTAGAAATAAAACCCATTTCTATTAAAACCCTTGGCATATAAGCTTTATGCAATACCATATAAGGTGCTTGTTTCACTCCGCCTCCGCGAATTTTTTTCCCCAAAAGGGCAAATTGGTCTTCTACTTTACTGGCTAATGAAATACTATTATCTAAATATTCTTCCTGCATTAAAGTAAAACCAATCATCGTTTCAGGAGAGTTAGGATCAAAACCTTCGTATTTTCTCTTATAATCTTTCTCTAACGTAATTACTGAGTTCTCTTTCTTAGCTGCCTCTAAGTTTGAAGCAATCTTGGTCATACCCATTACATAAGTCTCTGTACCATCAGCTGCTGTATTACGATTAGCATTGCAATGTATCGAAACAAAAATATTTGCATTGGCCCGATTAGCAATATTAGCTCTTTCTACCAAATCTATAAAGACATCCGTTTTACGGGTATAAATAACATCTATTTTAGGATATGCTTCAAGAATCTTACCCACTTTTAACACTACAGCCAAGGCAATATTTTTTTCAACATGCCCATTATAGGCAGCTCCAAAATCATGAGCTCCATGACCTGCATCTAATGTAACCTTAAAATTTTGATCGGATTGTGAAAAAACAACAGCACTTACCATCATCATTAAAACTGCAAGTACTACAGGAGTTTTTCTATAATTATTCATTAGTTTCAACATAAAAATTTTTACAAATCTACAAATTTAGTCCTTATTTTCTATCAACATTAGCGCACTCTAGCGCTTTTTCCATCTTTAAACTCAATTATAAAAGCATCTGAATAACCTTTGTTTTTAGCCTCTTTTTCCATTTTTTTTGCTTCTAATAAATCCGTAGTTTCACCATACATATATTTATACAAACTCCCACCTTTCATACTGGATATGTTTTTCAAACCTTTAAAATTACTTGAAACCAAACTCAATTTTCTTGGACTTACGGCAATCTGTACTTTATAAACAGAGTCTATTGAATTATCATTTTTAAGATTTTGAGAACTCGAACTTTCAGATTTCAATACAACTGAAGCTTTCTTAGAATCTCCAAAATATTCATTCTTATACTTAATGATAGCTTCAGCAATGCCTTTAGCCATTTTCTCCTGTCCTGTATCTGAATTCAAAAATGCACCTTCTTCCTGATTTGAAAGAAAACCTAATTCAATTAAAACACTAGGCATATATGCTGCGTCTAAAACCCATAGAGGCTGTTGCTTCACTCCTCTTGAATGCCTGTTGAGGTTTTTTGTGAAATTACTTTGAATCTTTGTTGCCAAATTGATGCTACTGTTTAAATTTTCTTCCTGCATCATTTTTAAACCGATAAGAGATTCCGGCTTTTTAGGATCAAAGCCCAGATATTTTTCTTTGTAATTTTTTTCTAAAAGAATTACTGAGTTTTCGTTTTTTGCTACTTCAATATTCATATTACTTCGAGACAAGCCCATCACAAAAGTTTCTGTTCCTGAAGGACCAAAATTCTTTACCGAGTTACAATGAATAGAAACAAATAGTTTAGCATTCGCTTTGTTTGCAATTTTTGGTCGTTTTTCTAAATCAACAAACACATCAGTTGTGCGCGTATAAATTATTTTAAAATCTTTATCCTGCTCCAGATACTTCCCAACCTTTAACGTCGTTTTTAAAGCAATTTCTTTTTCTTTATAACCATGATAAGTATTCCCAGGATCTTTACCGCCGTGACCCGCATCTAAAATGATTGTAAAACTGTTGTTTTTTTGCGAAAAAACTGAATTACAAAGAACTAACATAAAAATTACACTCAAAAGTGGGTTCCTATAATTGATTTTCATCCGCAAAAGTTAATTTTAATTAAAACGTATTTCCTATAGAAGTATTATTTACTTATTTTTGACCAGTTTTTGACCAAAATGAGATTCAATTTGAGGAAACAAAAACCGAACCATAATTTTACAAAAATAGCATTTATACCTTTGCACACAAACTTATTTCATATCGTTTTATTATCATTTTTCCTAACATTTGGGGCATCTGACATATATTCACAAGATATTTCTAAAAAAAGAAAGCCAATTACCACTATTCAGCAAAAAAAGAAAACGCTAACTGATAGTAAAGCTAAAACTACTGTAAACGATACTATTAAGAATGAAAAAGACAGTGTTAAAACCGATAGCATTAAACCTAAAAAAGCTTTTTTGGACGGAAAAGTAAAATACAAAGCCGAAAAATACGCTAAAATTGATCAAAAACGTAAACTGATTACCCTTTATGATAATGCCGAACTTTACTATCAGGACATCGAACTGAAATCAGGTAAAATCATAATGGATTATGAAAAAAATGAAGTTTATGCCGGTAGAATTAAAGATTCCACTGGTAAATACACCCAATATCCAAATTTTAAGCAAGGTTCTAACGTAGTCGAGCCCGACTCGATTCGTTTTAATTTCAAAACCAAAAAAGCGCTTATTTGGAATTCTAAAACAGATCAGGGGGAATTTAATGTAAAAGCAGCCATCACTAAAAAAGAAAACGATTCAGTGTACTTTTTAAAAGGAGCACGATTTACAACTTCTACTAACAAAGAAAATCCGGAATATTATTTCAGAACCTCAAAAGTAAAATTCATTCCAGGAAAAAAAGTCATAACAGGACTTACTAATTTAGTAATCGCAGATGTACCAACACCTATTGCGCTTCCCTTTGCTTTTTTCCCAATGAGCAAAGAAACCAGTGTTTCGGGATTAATATTACCTAGTTATAACGACTCCAATACACGTGGATTCTCTTTACAAAACGGAGGGTATTATTTTGCTCTAAGTGACCATTATGATTTAACCGTTTTAGGAGATTATTACACTAACGGAAGCTACGGAATGCGATTTGAATCCTCTTATGCCAAAAGATATAAATTCAGAGGCAATGTAAATGTGCGTTTTGAAAATCTTATTAATAGCGAAAGAGGATATCCTGATTATTCCAGACAAAATATTTACAATATCCAGTGGACCCATTCCAGAGATTCTAAAGCAAATCCTAATTCCAGTTTTTCGGCTTCAGTAAACTTAGGAAGTAGTAAATATTTCCAACAATCCATCAACCAGTCAAATGTTGGTTCATCCCTTAACAACACATTAAGTTCGTCTATTTCTTATTCTAAAACGTTCAATATTATCCCACAGGCCCGTTTATCATTATCGGCTACGCATTCACAGAACACCCAAACAGAATCTATCAACATGACACTTCCAACCTTACAATTTAGTTTGGACAGAATGTATCCATTTGTTGGAAAAGATGGTGTTAAAAAAGGTTTTTTCAAAAACATCAACCTTCAATACAACTTAAACGGTAGAAACTACATCAATACAACCGATTCGTTATTTTTCAAACCTCAAATGTTTAGAGACGCACAAGTAGGTTTTCAACACAGTATACCATTAAGTACGAACTTTAAATTATTCAAATATTTTAGTGCTACCACTTCTGCTAATTACGAAGAAATTTGGTATACAAAAACAATCAGAAGAGCTTATGACAATGATCTAAATACAGTTGTAGACAAAACCGTAAATGGTTTTGATGCCTTTAGAACCTATAATTTTTCTGCTAGTTTAGGAACAACCATTTATGGTACTTTTAAATTTGGAGACACAAAAAAAATACAGGCTATAAGACACGTAATGCGCCCTTCATTTTCTTATTCTTACACACCAAGTTTTGAAAAATATTACGACACCTATTCATCAGACGGAAGTGGTAAAATGGACAAACAATATACCCGTTTTGAAGGAGGTATTTTTGGAGCTCCTGGTTTAAGTAACTCCAATATATTAGGAATTAGTGTCAGCAATACTTTTGAAGCAAAAGTAACCGACAGCGATACTACAAAGACAGAACCTAAAAAAGTAATGCTGTTGAACAACTTAAATTTTTCAACCAGTTACAATTTGGATGCTGATGGAGTCACTTCACTTGCTTGGTCTCCTGTTAGGGTTAGTACAGGAGCGCAATTTTTTGAAAATAAGTTAAATGCCAATTTAGCCGCTACATTAGACCCTTATGCCATTGACAATTCGGGGCAACGAATCAATAAATATAATATTGAAAATGGCGGAAGTTTATTTAGAATGACCAGCGCCAACATTACACTGAACTATTCTCTTTCCAGTAAAGACAAGGACGATAAGAAGAAAAAAACCGACGATTCTCAAACGGCCAGAAATGGTGGTCGGGAAGACGACCTTTTTGGGACTGCAACCGATTTGAATGACAACAGAAAAAGTATGTTTGATGGTAGTGAAGAAGAAGGCGAAGACACCATTTCAGAATTTTTCCAATCTAAGATTCCATGGGATATGACGTTTGCTTATTCATTCACCTACAGCAACAACAATCGAGAAAACAAAATATCAGGAAACTCTTTAATGATTTCTGCTAATACTGATTTGACTCCAAAATGGAAAGTTGGTATATCCACCGGATACGATTTTGTTCAAAAAGGGGTTACCTATACTCAATTACGTTTTGAACGTGATTTATCTAGTTGGAGAATGAGTTTAAACTGGACACCATTTGGGACTAATGCTAACTGGAATTTCTTTATCGGGATTAAATCAGGAATCCTAAGTGATATTAAATGGGAAAAACGAAATTATCCTAACCGATAATTGTCTCTCCCATCTTATTATTCGAAACACTTTTCACTCCTAATAACTATTTTAAAATGAAAAAAATAATTTTTACCGAAAACGCTCCTGCTCCAATAGGACCTTATAACCAAGCTGTCTTGACAGGAAATATGCTTTACACCTCAGGGCAAATTGCAATCAATCCTGTTGATGGCAACTTAGTTACATCATCAATTGAAGCCGAAACAACTCAGGTTATGGAAAACATTAAAGCTATTCTGGAAGCAGCAGGAATGACTTTTGAAAACGTAATCAAGTCCACAATTTTCATTATGAATATGGGCGATTTTGCTAAAATCAACACTGTTTACGGCTCCTATTTTAATGAAAAAACCGCTCCAGCTCGTGAAACGGTTCAAGTGGCATGTTTGCCTAAAAATGTAAATATTGAAATATCAGTGATTGCTACACTCTAGTTGCAATTGCATCCAATAATAACTGGGCAGTAGCTTCATTAGTAGCTAAAGCCACATTGTGCACATCACATACACGAACAAGCATGTTAACATCTGGTTCGTGTGGGTGACTTGCCAAAGGATCTTTAAAAAAGAAAACCATAGCAGTTTTACCTTCCGCAACTCTGGCAGCAATTTGAGCATCGCCACCTAAAGGGCCAGAAAGCATTTTTATCACTTTAAAGCCTGCTTTTTCAGCTCTTCCTCCTGTTGTACCTGTAGCAATAAGAGTAATACTTTCTTTAGATAAAACATCTTTATTTTTATTTAAAAACTGAACCATATCAGCTTTTTTTCCATCGTGAGAAATAATAGCAATTTCCATAAATTATTTATTTATTAGCCACATGATACGAAATCAATCCATCAATAGGTCTTCTCAAAACATTACCTAATTCTAAATTGTATTTATCGAAAGCTTGTTGTAATTCCTCTTTTAAATAATAAGCAATAGAACCTACAAAATGTACTGGCACTTCATGGCAATTTTCATATTGCATTACATAATTTTTGATAAAAGACTTCATTCCTTTACGAATGATTTTTTGACAAAATTCAGTCTCTTTGTGCTGAATCAAAAATTTAGCAAATGTGGCTAAATAAGCATTAGGATTTTCTTCTTTGTACAATTTATTTTTAATGAAATCAGGATCAACATCAAATTCTTTTTCAAATTCAACTGCTAAATCTTTAGGCATTTTATTGAAATAATACTTTCTAATTAGTTCTTTTCCAAATACATTACCACTGGCATCATCCATAACAATGTATCCCAAAGATTGCACTTTTTGATGTAATTGCGCTCCATCAAAATAACTACAGTTAGAACCAGTACCTAAAATACATACAATAGCTTTTTGATCCTTTGGTGTTGTAGCATATACAGCCGCATAAGTATCCTCTTCAACTACAACTTCAGCATTTACAAAATACTTTTGAAAAACTTCTTTCAAAGCAATTTTCATTCGGTCAGTTCCACATCCGGCACCATAGAAAAACAAATGAGTCGCCGTTTTTTTGCTTTGCTGTAAATCAAAACGATCATCTACACGAGCAATTATTTGTTCTCCCTCAAGAATTTCCGGATTTAAACCTAAAGTTTGGGTAGTAAACAATACTTTCCCCTGGTCGTCTATTGCAATCCAATCAGCCTTTGTAGAACCGCTATCAACAATTAATTTCATTTGTTTTGTTTTTATTAGATTAGTTTTAGTTTTTAATTTGCTTTAATTAAATGTAATTTACACAATTAATAAAGATATAAAAATAGAAAATCCCGTTAAAATAATTAATAACGGGATTTTTCAATATAATTATTTTGGGATTATTTTAATCCAGCAATATGAACTGATAAATCAATTAATTTGCTTGAGTATCCATACTCATTATCATACCAAGATACTAATTTGAAGAAAGTAGAGTTCAATCCAATACCTGCAGTAGCATCGATGATAGATGTTCTTTTGTCAGAAATAAAATCTTGAGAAACAACTGCATCTTCAGTATATCCTAAGATACCTTTCATTGAAGTTTCAGAAGCATTTTTCAATACTGACATGATTTCTTCGTATGAAGTTTCTTTAGCTAATTTTACAGTTAAATCTACTGTAGAAACGTCAGCAGTAGGGACACGGAAAGCCATACCTGTTAATTTTCCATTCAAAGAAGGGATAACTTTTCCAACAGCTTTAGCAGCTCCAGTTGAAGAAGGAATGATGTTAATTGCAGCAGCACGTCCACCTCTCCAGTCTTTTCTAGAAGGTCCGTCAGCAGTCATTTGAGTTGAAGTTGTAGCGTGAACTGTAGTCATTAAACCTTCAACAATTCCAAAATTATCATTGATAACTTTAGCCAATGGAGCTAAACAGTTAGTAGTACAAGAAGCATTAGAAACAACTAAATCAGAAGCTTTTGCAGTTTCGTGGTTTACTCCCATTACAAACATTGGAGCATCAGCAGAAGGAGCAGAAATGATAACTTTTTTAGCTCCACCTTTTAAGTGCTCGCTAGCAGTATCGATTGTAGTGAAGATACCTGTACATTCAGCAACTACATCTACATCAACTTCGTTCCATTTCAAATCAGCCGGGTTTCTTTCAGCAGTGATACGGATATTTCTTCCGTTTACATATAATTTACCTTCTTTTACTTCAACTGTTCCGTTGAATTGACCGTGAACAGAATCATATTTTAATAAGTAAGCTAAGTGATCTACATCTAATAAGTCGTTGATTGCAACTACCTCTACATTGTCTCTGTTAAAAGACTCTCTGAAAACAATTCTTCCGATTCTACCGAAACCGTTTATTCCTAATTTTACTTTTGACATTTCTTTTATTTATTTATTGTTTATTATTTGTTTGAAAAATTTTCGCAAATTTAATAATTAATTTTGCTACAATTTTTTTTAAGTTGTGATAATATCTGAAACGCGTAATAATTCGCGATCAATTTCTGATTTACCTTTTATAGCTAATGATAATGGTGTTAGATTCACCGCATCATTTTTTAATCCTACCATAAAATTAGACACACCGTCTAATAATGATTCAACAGCTTTAACACCTAAACGGCTTGCTAATACTCTGTCAAAACAAGAAGGTGAACCTCCTCTTTGCATGTGTCCTAATACTGATACACGAACATCATATTCTGGTAAATTAGCATCAACATAATCTTTTAATTCGAAAACATTTTTACCAATTTTATCACCTTCAGCAATTACTACAATACTAGATGATTTTCCAGATGCTTTACTTTTTTGAAGCGATTCTAACAAACGGTCTAAACCTAAATCTTCTTCAGGAATTAAGATTTCCTCAGCTCCACCGGCAATACCTGCGTTCAAAGCTATATGTCCAGCATCTCTTCCCATTACTTCTACAAAGAATAAACGGTTGTGAGAACTAGCAGTATCTCTAATTTTATCGATTGCTTCAACAACTGTATTTAATGCTGTATCATATCCTAGTGTATGACTTGTACCATAAATATCATTGTCGATAGTACCAGGAATTCCCATAACCGGGAAATTATATTCTGAGTTAAAAATTAAAGCTCCTGTAAAAGTACCATCTCCTCCAATGACTACTAAAGCTTCAATTCCGGCTTTTAAAAGATTTTCATGAGCCTTTTTTCTTCCTTCAGGAGTTCTAAATTCAGCTGAACGTGCCGATTTTAAGATTGTTCCCCCTTTATTAATAATGTTATTTACACTTCGAGGTCCCATTTCTTCGAAGTCACCTTCTATCATTCCCTGATATCCTCTGTAAATCCCAACACATTCAATATTATGGTAAGCACAAGTACGAACCACTGAACGTATTGCGGCATTCATCCCAGGGGAATCTCCACCTGAAGTTAAAACACCTATTTTTTTAATTGTTTTTAGCATAGTTTTAGTTTTGAAAGGTAAAATTAAGAAACATAAATTACTTTAAAAGCTTCTGTTTTATTATTTTAACTATATATTAGAAATTCAAACGTTTTCGTTAATAAGTTTTAAGAAAAACAAAAAAAGCCTTATTTTTTTTAAAAGAAAACGATTTTTACAGAATTTAACTAAGAATAACCTATTATTGATGTTTATTTAACATTTTACACTATAAGCTTTGTTTAAATCACAGCTTTGTTTTTTTAGCAAAATTCAACTAATCTTCTTCAGTTCCTACAGCTTCTGAATTTCGCTTCAACTCTTCTTTTTTAGGAGTTTTACGGTTGTTAAAATTAATGTATTCTGGGGTAACATTAGAATCCTGAAAATATTCATTAAAATTATCTGTTTTTTGAACACGATATTTTTTAAAGATTTTACTAACTAATTCTCTAAATGTATCAAAATCCACTTCATATGTCAATCCTAAACCTTGTGTATAACCAATACCCTGACCTATGTAATTAATATCATTTTCTCTGTTAAACAATCGCAAATTCATTGTTCCATCCTGATTCACTCTGTACTGAACTTCAACATCTCCTACAACCGCCGATTCATTAATACCTCCAAATGGAACCCCTACTTTTCCGTTAATTGTAATTCGCTCATTAATTTTAGACGAAATAGTAGCCACTACTCGACCATCAGTTTCTCTACCAATTCTTCTATCTCTGGAAACATAATTCAAACCAACTTTAAATTTATCATTATCGGTTTTTAAAATATCACCTAATAAACTGGAAGCAGTTTCAAATAAACTTCCGGAGAAGTCCGATTGATTTACTCCTTCAGGACTTAAAAAACCTCCCGAAGAAAGTAAATACAAAGCCTGTGTTTGTCGTACATCTTTATCGTATAATTTATATTGAATTTCCGATTTTAAAACATTACTTACTGTTGGGAATTCAATATTAAAATCAGGATTAGGACTTGCTAAATCTCCTTGAATACCAATAACTACATCAACTGGAACTTTTCTATTGAAAGAGGAATTTTCTAATAAAACTGCCGGATTAGCAATGGTTTTATATACGGCCTGTAAATTCAACTGCGCACGCATTGGATTACCTTCCCATATAATAGAACCTCCTTTTCTAACAGCAAATTTTTTATCAATTAAACCGCCATATTTAAAATTATAAGTTCCTTCATAAGCCTGAAAATCTCCCCACATTTGAAATTTACCCAGTGTATTAATCTTGAATAATAATGAACCATATCCTTTTCCACTCATTCCATGTCCAGAATTCCTATCTAAAATTACCTCAATATTAGCATCTGGTGTAATGTCTAAATCAAACTCTAATTCCAATCCGTTATACTTATGGCTATTTTCAACAATACCCATTTTATTATTGTATTTTTCCTTTGGAGTCAAAAAGTGGATAAAGGAATTTTCCCCTACACTTTCGGCATAATTAATCGGAATCTTAACATCAGAACCTTTTTCTGACTTGGCATCAATTTTAATAAACAAAGAATTAACAGGCCCTTTAATTGAAGCATTTCCATTAATAAATGCTGTTCCGTAATACGCCGCATCTTCAGAATCTTTTGTATCCAGAACCACTAATTTCTTCGAATTGATATCAAAATCTAATTTCCAATCGGCAAAATTATGATGTTCAACTACCCCATTTAAAAAACCTTTGGTATTGAATTTAGAATCAGTAATCGTATTGTTTCTAAACATAAATTTTTCATCCACCAAGTCAACTATGGAACGATCGCTTAATTGATAATCTACATTCAAATAAGGAATAGTCATTCCTGCTTTGTCAACAAATAATCGACCACTTATTTTAGGTTTATTTACGTCTCCGGTAATAATTGAATTCCCAGTAACAAACCCTCTGATATTTGATAAAACATCACCACCTAATGAACTAAAAACTCCCAAATTAAATTTATCCAGAGTTAATTTTAAATCCAGAATCGTCTTTTTATTGACAATTTCAAAACTTCCATTAGCATTAAGGGATTCTAAATTATCATTATTCAAATAGGAATCAATAGTGAATTTCTCCAGACTTTGATCGCCTTCAATATTAAATTTCAAAACACCTAAATCGGTTTTATTGATATTCAATTTATCAATTACTAATGAAGCTGTAGGTTTGTATATCTGATTGTTTTGTTTAAAATGGACAGAACCATTTACATTACCATTAAAAACAAATTTATTATTTAACGGTGTAATCTTATACAGGTCTACATTATCAAATTGAAGTTCTAAATCCTTATTGGTTCTGCCATTGATTTCTCCTTTTAAAGTAACCGATTGATTTTCGTGAGACAAAATGATATCGTCAAATTTGAAATTCTTCAACATTTTGTCAAAAACAATTCTATTATCCGGACGGTCTTTTTGATTCAAATACCAAAAATTCTCTTTGAATTTCATCTCGGATTTACTTATCCCGACAACGTTATTATTATCCTTATCAATGGTGTGATACAAGTTCAAACTAAAAAAATCTTCCCCTTTTTCACCTCCTTTAAATTCCGATCGAAACAACAAAGTATCTTTAGTAGTAATATTGATAAGACTAAAATCACGCATTTTATAATACGGCGTTTTAATACTGTCTAATTCCACGAAAGCATTATACAATGGATTTTTATTATCAATTGCTACTCTAATGTTGTCAAAAGAATTTTTAGCATAGGTAATTTTAGGCGAATTAAAATTCATCTTAAATTCCTGTGAATCCGATTTAATAGAACCTTTTAAAACAGTATTGGTAGCCAAACCAATTTCAGGATATAAAATCTCAACAATCTTATTATAAACCGTGAAATTAAACTTCAAAAACTGTCCTTTATTAACCTTTTCCGGTTTAAAATTAGTATACAAACTACCTAGAGAATTCCGGGTCAATTTACCTAATTGTTTAAACTGAAAACGCCCTACCATTTGACCTTCTACAATATCAGGCGAGTCAATTGTTAGCGTTCGGATTCCCTGTGCATCAAAAGTTGAATTGACATTAAAGTCATCAAAAACATAGGTATCTTTAGTATTTTGATAAGAAGTTTGTTTAATATAAACATTCCCCTGTAAATCTTCAATTGTATTTCCGGTAAGCTGTACCACTACATCACCTTTGAAACTTGAAATACTATCATTTACAAATTTCAATTTATTCAAATTAGCTTTGGCAACATTTATATGAAAATCATACTTATTCACCTTTGCGCTCAAATCGACTAATCCGTCAAAATCCATATTCAAATTAGAATCATCTACCGAAATTTGCCCTTTATAATACGGTAATTTAAAATTCCCATTAACCTTAACATTATGATAGGTATAGGATTGATAATCCACAGTGCGGATATCTCCCTCTATTTGAGTATTCAAATATTTTTCAGTAAAACCTCTTCCATCCGCATTAACATCCATCGTAACCTTACCTAAATCCTCACGATTTAGAAAAGTTCCCACATCAAAATTTTCAAAAACCACATTCCCGTTATAAGTAGCCTTATCTATAAAATCGATATCTTTCATCGAAAATACAGACTGTACTCTCCCTATTTGTGTTTTCATATTCAAAGCTGCATCAACAGCAGAAGCAGTCAATTGAATATTTCCTTCTAACCAACAATCACCAAGTGTTTCGATTTCTTTTGGTAATTTTTCCCCCATAAACTCCGGCATCAAATGCACCAGATTACCATAATTAGTTTCGATACGGCTAAAAGTACCGTCCATAAAAAAACGTTGATGTGCTTTTCCTAAAATATTCATGAAATGAATATCACCTTCCATTCTCGAACGATTGGAATCAATCATTTTCAAACGGCTTACATACAAATCATTCAAGGTTCCTTTCATATCAGCACGACTGATATTAAAAGACTGATTTGTTGCCAAACCTTTATAAAAACACCTCACATCATTGGTCCCTACATTAGCCGAATGAATTTTAATATCCCATTTTACCTTATCATTAAAATGAGCAAAATCTTTGATCTTGTAATTTAAGATTACTTCGGCTTTAATTTTAGAATTAGGCGTTTTTAAATCTAAATTTTTAAGCTGCATTTTTTTCTTAGTATAACTAAAAACTGTAGTTAAATCCTCAGCAAACAAACCTCGATAATCTAAGAAAGATAAATGATCTATTTTTATATCTACATCAGGACCGTAGAGTTTAAAATCCGTCAATTCGGCATTAACCTTTGTAAATTCTGCATCTCGAGGATTTGCACGATTGTAATCAAAAATTCTAAAATGAGCTCTGCTGATATAAGCCTTATCCGAAATAAAAAGTGTGTGTTTGCCTGTAGATGGTTTCCCTGAATCAAAAGAATCAATAAAAACATCCATATTGGTTTTCTTTTCGTTTTTGTAAGTTTTCATATCAAACAAAACCCCATCCAAACGAATTGTTTTAAAAATCAAATCACCTTCAAGAACCGCATTCAAATCCAAAAGATTTGTTTTCAAAATATTAGAGTAAATCAAAGTGTCTTTATGATGATCTAAAATCAGTACATTTTGAATCTTTACACCACCAAAAACAGAGACTTTAACTTTATCTATCGAAATATGAGTATCAAAATCATCATTAAGACGATTCATTAAATACTTCCCAACCTTAGTTTGCACTACAGGCAACGACAAAGCTATTGCTAGCGCCAATAGAAGAATAATCAGCCCAAGAATTATATTTGAAGTTATTTTAATCGCTTTTTTGATACGCTTTATTTTATTTAATGAAATTTGATTTTGCCCAGAGAAAGAACAAAACCTTTAATAAAAATTCTTTAATTTTGGCTGGCCGTAAAATTATAAAAAATAAAATTCGGTTTCTAAAAAGATAATCCAAAATTTCTGCCTTTTTATGCTAAATTCCGAGGTTTACATTCTTGCAATTGAAAGTTCCTGTGACGACACAGCTGCTGCCGTTTTATGTAACGACAAAGTACTGTCAAATGTTGTAGCTAATCAGCTTATTCATAACCAATACGGAGGTGTAGTTCCTGAACTGGCTTCAAGAGCGCACCAACAAAATATTGTTCCCGTAATTGATGCCGCTCTAAAAAAAGCCAACATCACTAAAGAACAATTGTCGGCCATTGCTTTTACACAAGGTCCCGGCCTAATGGGATCTTTGCTAGTAGGAAGTTCTTTTGCCAAGTCAATGGCCTTAGCCTTAAACATTCCTTTGATTGCTGTAAACCACATGCAGGCACACATTTTAGCCCATTTCATTGCTGAAGAAGGATATGACAAACCCGAATTTCCATTTATTGCTTTAACGATTAGCGGCGGACATACCCAAATTGTGCGTGTAGACAATTATTTTGACATGACCATCATTGGTGAAACTACCGATGATGCTGTTGGAGAAGCTTTTGACAAAACCGCTAAAATTTTAGGACTACCTTATCCTGGAGGACCTTTGGTAGATAAAAATGCCCAATTAGGAAATCCTAAAGCTTTTAGATTTACCAAGCCAAAAGTACCTGGATTAGATTTTAGTTTCTCAGGATTAAAAACAGCTATTTTGTATTTTATCCAAAAAAACAAAGCTGAAAACCCAAATTTCATTGAAGAAAACATCAACGATATTTGTGCTTCTATCCAATATACTATTATTGAAATTTTAATGGACAAATTAAAACTAGCCGTGAAAGAAACAGGAATTAAACAAATCGCTATTGGCGGTGGTGTTTCGGCTAATTCCGGAATTAGAAATACACTTAAAGAAGCCGAAACAAAATACGGATGGAAAACTTTTGTCCCAAAATTTGAATACACTACTGATAACGCAGCGATGATTGGAATCGTTGGCTACCAAAAATTCTTATCACAAACTTTCGAAGATGCTTCGGTAGTTTCCAAAGCACGAATTCAATTCTAAACTATGCAATTATTCTATAATCCTGATATAAACGAACAAACGGAATCTTTTACTTTCGACAAAGAAGAGAGCAAACACATCATTAAAGTATTGCGTAAAAAAGATGGTGATATTTTATTTGTAACTAATGGATTAGGTTATTTATTTGAATGTGAAATCACCTTAGCTTCCGACAATAAATGCATCGTTCAGATTAATTCTTTTGAAAAAAAAGAAACTCCTAAATTTCATTTGCATTTAGCGGTTGCTCCTACTAAAATGAACGATCGTTTTGAATGGTTTTTGGAAAAAGCAACCGAAATTGGTATTCAGGAAATCACACCTATAATTTGTGATCGTTCCGAGAGAAAAGTAATCAACAAAGAACGTTTTGATAAAATCATTTTGTCTGCTTTAAAACAATGCAACGAAAGCTATTTACCAAAACTGAACGATGCGGTTACTTTCAAAGAATTCATCAGTAAACAACAAAACAAAGGTTTACAATTGATTGCTCACTGTGAAGAAACCAATAAAAAAACCTTAAAATCGGTTTTAAAAGCAAATGAAGACATCACTTTACTGATTGGTCCTGAAGGTGATTTTTCTACCAAAGAAATCACTTTGGCTTTAGAAAACAATTATACACCTGTGTCTTTAGGCAACACAAGATTAAGAACCGAAACAGCCGCCGTAGTAGCTTGCCATAGCGTGGTGTTTTTTAATGAAATATAGTAATTTAGTACCTAGTCCTTAGTCACTAGTTTTTTTTGGAAAAATCTACACTAAGAACATCAAACTAATCACCAGGAAATAAGGACTATGAACTAACCACTAAGGACTAAAAAATGAAAAAACTTTATCTCATTTTATTATTGATTTCTTTCGCTTCCTTTTCCCAGGAAATCGCCTTGGTAAAATACAGCGGCGGCGGTGATTGGTATGCTAATCCAACTGCTTTACCCAATCTGATTCGTTTTTGCAACAGCAATATCAACACCACAATCACGCCAAAACCTGCAACAGTAGAACCCGGCAGTCCTGATTTATTTTCGTATCCTTTCCTTCACATGACCGGACACGGCAACGTGGTTTTCAGTCCTTCAGATGTTCAAAATCTCCAAAAATATTTAAGCGGAGGAGGTTTTTTACACATTGACGACAACTACGGCATGGACGAATACATCCGAAAAGAAATAAAAAAAATATTTCCCGATAAAAGCTTAGTTGAAATCCCATCAACACATGCGATTTTTCAAAAACCTTTTGTTTTTGCAAATGGTTTACCCAAAATACACGAACACGATGGCAAACGTCCACAGGCTTTTGGAATCTTCATCGACAATCGTCTGGTTTTGCTTTATACTTTCGAATGCGATTTAGGCGATGGCTGGGAAGATGCCGAAGTACATAATGACCCAATTGCTGTTCGTGAAAAAGCATTAAAAATGGGCGCTAATATTATCAATTACATTTTTAACAACTAATTCCCGTGCAATTAACCCACGAAGAAAATCAATTCCGATCAAGACAATTCCCAATCACATTGGTTTGTGACCACATCTATTTCCAGCAAAATATCGGTTCATTATTCCGAATTGGAGAAGCTTTTGGAATTGAGAGAATCATTTTTTTAGGAAAAGATATTCCATTGAATTACAGAAAAATAAATAAAACCAGTAGAAGTACTCATTTACATATACCGTACACAACTATCGAAGAAAACGAAACCCTTATTTCTTTTTTACAGGAAAATAATTATGAAATAATAGCGTTAGAAATTACATCAAACAGCATTGCTTTGAAAGATGTTCTTTTGCCTGAAAATAAAAAAATAGCACTTATCATCGGAAACGAAATTAATGGTATCAGTGAAGACTTATTGAACATTTCGAACCAAATTATACACATCAATATGTTTGGAAAAAACAGCAGTATGAATGTGGTTCAGGCAACAGGCATTGCTTTATATGAATTTACCTCAAAATTAATTTGAGTTTTTTATCTTTATAACCTAATTTATAGCTATGATTACATCCAAAACTATTTCCAACGGAATCCTGAGAGCTTTAGCTACAATAGTTATAGTGAGTTTAGCTTTATATTTCCTTTATCAAATCCATACGGTTCTTACTTATTTATTACTATCGTTGATTCTTACCATGATTGGAGTTCCAATTTTAAACTTCTTCAAAAAACGATTAAAATTCAATCATATTTTTGCAACAATTACTACGATATTTCTCTTTGTAGCCATCATTTTAGGTTTTATCATCATGTTTATTCCCTTAATCACCTCACAAGGACAAAACTTATCGTTGCTTAATACCGTGGCTATAGAAAAAAACATTGTTCAACTAGTAGATCAAATCACCGTTTTTCTGGAATCGCATCATATTGATTCTTCTAAAGTTTTAAAAGAAGCCAATATTACTTCTAAAATTAATTTCACCTTCATACCTGATTTTTTAAATAGTATCTTGGGTACCATTAGCAGTCTGGGTGTAGGTTTAGGATCAGTATTATTCATTACTTTTTTCTTTCTTAAAGACAGAGTTTTGTTTTTGAAAGGAGCAAAAAAACTAATTCCCGACAGCCATGAAGAGCAAACTTTGAATTCATTTGAAAAAATCAACGATTTGCTTTCCCGCTATTTTATTGGATTATTACTGCAATTATTCATTGTATTTCTTTTATACCTGATTGTTTTAATCATTTTTGGAATACCTAATGCGCTTATCATTGCATTTTTATGTGCTGTGTTAAATGTTATTCCGTATATAGGACCGCTAATTGCTTCTATATTAGCAGCAATTTTAACCATGTTAAGCCATTTAGGAAATGATTTTCAAAGCGAAACTTTACCGCTAACCATCTATGTTTTAATTGGTTTTTGGGTAGTTCAACTTATCGACAACAATGTTTCGCAACCTATTATTTTTTCAAGAAGTGTCAGTTCTCATCCTTTAGAAATATTTCTTGTAATCCTGGTTGCTGGATTTCTTTCGGGAATTTTAGGGATGATTATTGCAGTTCCGCTCTACACGATTATAAAAGTGATTGGAAAAGAATTCTTTCCTGAAAATAAAATTATCCAACTGTTAACTAAAGATATTTAGGTTTGAATTCCATTATTTTACAGCCTTCGATTCAAGAATTTATTGCAAATAATAGTACTGTTTCAATTTCAAAATTAGCACTTCAAAAAAATCCTTTTCCTGAGGTAGAATGGAAATTAATTTTGAATCAAATCGAAGCAAAATCAAAGGCTAAAGACAAATTACCCACTTGGTTCAATGCCAAAAACATTCTTTTTCCGTCAAAAATATCGGTAGAACAAACCTCTTCTGAGGCTACTGCTATGTACAAAAGTAATTTGGTTTCCGGAGAAAGTCTGATTGATTTAACGGGTGGTTTTGGTGTTGACGATTATTTTTTTGCAAAAAAAATAAAAGCCGTTACCCATTGCGAAATCAATCCGGAACTTTCAGCAATTGTACAGCATAATTTCGAGCAACTTCAAGTGACCAATATCGAATGCCACAGTGGCGACAGTTTCGAAACCCTACAAAAAAGCAACCTAAAATGGGATTGGATTTACATTGATCCTTCACGCCGAAATGATGCCAAAGGCAAGGTTTTTATGCTCAAAGATTGTTTACCAAACGTCCCTGAAAATTTGGATTTTTATTTCGAAAAATCGGATGCTATATTGATAAAGACCGCTCCCTTACTAGATATTTCAGCTGGGCTATCCGAATTAAAAAACGTCAAAAACATTCACATTATTGCCTTAGAAAACGAAGTCAAAGAACTTTTATGGGAATTACATCGGGATTATTCGGGCGCTATTAGCATCAAAACAGCCAATATTACCAAAACCGCTATTGACACCTTTGACTTTGAATGGGAACAAAGTCAAAACCTTCCTAACTACGGTATACCTAAAAAATACCTGTACGAACCGAACAGTGCCGTTATGAAATCAGGTGGATTTGACGAAGTAGCTATTCAATTCCAATTAACAAAACTGCACAAACATTCGCACCTTTATACTTCGGAAGAATTAGTAGATTTTCCGGGAAGAATTTTCAAAATCAAAGCTGTTTTCCCCTACAATAAAACCGAAATCAAACAGCAGCTAAGTGGCAAACAATGTAACATCACCACCCGAAATTTTCCGGAAACCGTGGAAAATATTCGCAAAAAATGGAAAATTAAAGACGGTGGTCATGACTATTCTTTTTTTACTACAGATGCAAATACTAACAAAATAGTAGTATTTTGCAGCAAAATAAAATAACACAAACAATACCGAATGAAACAACTATTACTAACCGCTTTATTTTTTATTAGCCTAAATGCTTTGGCACAAAAATTTCCCTGCGATTATTCCAGCAACGTAAAAGATTCTATAGGAACCTACAAACAAACCCGCGAATACCTGATGTCTGAAAAAAACTTTGGAGGTACATCCAGTTATATTTTCTGCACCATGGCTTCTACCGATGGATTACCCACTCTAAATGTGCAATTGATTCAAAAAAGCAAAGGATTCATCAAAGCCAATTGTTTTGACAAAAACTCAAAACTTCACCTCCAACTCAATAATGGAAAGGTAATCACACTTTTACACATCAACATGGAATATTGTGGTAGTATGTTGCGTGATGAAAAAGGCTTTGACAACCGTATCATTGTGGGCACCTTTATGTTTTTAAAAGGAACTTTAGAAGATTTAAAATCTTCCCCGGTTTCACTCATGCGCATCAAATACCTAACTGACACCGAAGATTACATCATCAAAAAGAAATTAATTTCAGAGCTGGATGGCAAAACCTACCAACCCGAAACCTATTTCATGGATAACTTACACTGTATCGAATAGTAAAATCCCAATCCGATTGTCCCAGGCAGTCGGATTTTTTTATGCTGTCCCGATTACTATCAGGATGTTTCAGAATCTTTTTTTTATTTTGGGCGTGTCCCTGCCTCCGCTACTCTTCGGCAGGGTCGGGCTCTTGGCTTTATCTCTCCGTTACACTACGAGGATACCGCCGCGATCCCTCACGCAGTCCCTGCATAGCAGAAAATTTAGAATTGACATTCATATTAAACCAGATTAAGTACGAAAAGTTTACAGCAAATCAAAAAGTCCTTTTGATGATTTGTAAGAAAAAATAAATATATTTGAAAAAAAGAAAAAGCGAAACAAACCTTCGCCAATCTACCCAATTTTGGGTGTATAGGCGCTACTTTATAGCGCATATAAACGAGTTAGCCGTAATACTAAACAACTATGAAGACATTAGCAGAATTTAACAAACTAAAACCAACTTATCAAGCATTTACAGAAAAAATGTATGATTTAGTCGTTTCCTTATTAAAACAAAATAACATAAAATGTCATTTAATAGAACATAGAACAAAAGAACAATTAAGTTTTGCAAGCAAAATTGTTAAGAAAAATGAAAGCTTTGATTCAACTGAAATAACAGATATCTCGGGTTTGAGAATTATTACATACTATCAAAAAGATGTTGATATTATTTCACAATTAATACTAAAAGAATTCGGTATAGATAATAAAAACTCTATTGATAAAAGCGAAATCTTAAAAAGCAATGAGTTTGGTTATCAATCTGTACATTATATTGTTAAGCTAAAAGAAAATAGATTTAATCTAACAGAATGGTCTTCTTTCAAGAATCTTAAAGCAGAAATTCAAATTCGAACAGTATTGCAACATGCTTGGGCCTCAATTTCTCATGAGTTACAATATAAAAAATCATATGAAATACCGGATGAGCTAAAACGAAAATTATATAGACTTTCTGGTCTTTTTGAATTAGCTGACGAAGAATTTGGTGAACTTAAAGAAAAGCATAACAGTATTGAGAAACAAGTTTTTAAAGGCGTAACCAAAGAAAATACAGTCAAAACGACTGAAATTAATCTTATAACGATTGATCACTTTATACAAACATCAAAAATAGCAACTCAAATACAGGAAGCGGCACTAAAGGCAGGGTTTTCAATTGAAGATATAACCGAGGAAGAACAAATAAAAAGCAAGTCCTATAAGCAATCGTTATCAGAAATTTTAAAACTAATCCAAGTTTTGGAGGTTTCTGATTTAAATGATTTAGAAACTTTACTGAACAATTCCTTAAAAAACGCATATCTGTTTTTCAATGAAGTGTTTAAGAAAAATGGTGTGAATGTTTGGACTGGTTGGAAAGATTTTTTTGTAGAATTAATTCTTATCGCAAATGTCAAAGACTTGGATAACGATTACTTAATCTCTAACGGCTGGTCAAAATCGTTCCTTGATTCCATAAAAAGCGCTACAAAAAAGTACTACGGCTAATCGAGTAGACGGCTCTGCCAGTAACTGACAGCGTGCGCCTCCCAAATATTCATATTCACGAAAACCAACGAAAACTATAAAAACTTGAGTACACCACCGTAAGTACGGGTCATCCCGATAAAAAAATCGGGACAGGCTGTACTCGGCGGTTCGCAAAATGATGGATTAAGTTCGATATCAACATCCCAATCACTCGTATTTACAATGAAATTCTCCGTTAGAAATCAGATTTATAATCTTATGTATTTTAGCCAGTAAAAAACTAAAAAAAACTATATAAAAACTGAAATAGCTTTTTTCATTCTCGAGAAATATGTTCAACAAAGGCTTCTGTAAAACGAAAGGGATTATCTGAATTAATCTTGCCTTCCAGACTGCTGATTTGTAACTGTTGGCGGGAGATTCCTAATATGAGTTGCATCCTTAAAAATACGAAAAATCTGCTTTTTATAAAACTATTTTATATATTTGTTTGAAACAAAAACGGAAGTTTTTTCACAGACTGACGTTATGCGGCATTTTAACAGACACTCACAACATAGACAACAAATTATGAAGAAAATAATTCCAATATTAATCCTACTCCTGACGACAGTTGACGGATTTTCAAAGTGTGCATCGAGCGGACTTTATTTTTGGCCGACCAAGCCGACAATAAACCAAAACTCCATTTTCGTAATTGACGGTTACGCAACAAGTCAAAAAATAATTAGCGGACTTGGAACAACTTATAAAGTATTCTTGAAATCAGACAAGCAGAAAATTAAATTAAATGTTCAAGAAATGTTAGTTGGACATTACAGTTTGACACAAGCAATTTTAAAACCCGATACGACTCTTACCGTTGGACAAGAATATGAATTGGTAATTGAGAATTTAGGTGATTTAGAAAATCAAGTATCTAAATATAATTCAACGACAAGGGAAAAAGAAAAAATCAAATGGACGGTAACCTCAGACAGCGACACCGCAACGCCAATTTGGTTAGAGCAACCTAAATTTAAAGATGGTTCATATGAAGAAGCTGGGTGTGGACCAATTGTCTTTGCCAATTTTTCGTTTTCTGCTTCTGACAACTCAGAATTTTTAGTCAAAACGACATTGAAAAACAAATCAACAGGAAATGAAACGACATACTATTTGAAAGCAGGTGACAAAGTTATTGCTGTTGGACACGGAATGTGTTCGGGTGCTTTTAATTTTGACGGTGGCGACAAATTTGAAGTCGAATTTAGTTTATTCGACGCATCTGGAAACTTGACAAAATGGACAGGTGAAAGAATTGAGTTTAAACGACCAACGTGAAAGAAAAACGACCGCATAATCGAGTAGACGGCTCTGCCAGTAGCTGACAGAGTGCGCCTCTCAAATATTTATATTCACGAAAACCAACGAAAACAATAAAAACTTGAGTACACCACCGTACGTACGGGTCATCCCGATAAAAAATCGGGACAGGCTTTACTCGGCGGTTCGCAAAATGATGGATTAAGTTCGATGCATACATCCCAGTCGCTCGTATTTACAATGAAATTCTCCGTTAGAAATCAGATATATAATCCTATGTATTTTAGCCAGTAAAAAACTCCAAAAAACTATACAAAAACTGATATAGCTTTTTTCATTCTCGAGAAATATGTTCAACAAAGGCTTCTGTAAAACGAAAGGGATTATCTGAACTAATCTTGCCTTCCAGACTGCTAATTTGTAACTGTTGGCGGAAAATTCCGAAAATATGCAACATATTTAAACATACAACTTTTCTTCTTTTTATTAAATTCTTTTACCTACTTTTTTGAATAACAACAAACGAAAGTTTTTTCACAGACTGACGTTAGCGGTAATTATTCGACGAATCGATTTTAAAAGATATTTTTGTTTAAATTTGTTGTATGGGAATTATTGACAACAATATAGATAACTTAAAAAAGCTTTGTGTAATATACAACGTGGAAAAAATGTATCTATTTGGTTCATCTCTGAATTCAAACTTTAACGAAAAAAGCGATGTTGATTTATTAGTTAAGTTTAAGCCAATTGAACTTTCAAAATATTTTGATAATTACATAAACTTCAAAGAAAAACTAGAATCTTTATTTGGTCGAGAAGTTGACTTACTTGAAGAACAGACTTTAAAAAATCCAATCTTAATTAAATCAATCAATAATTCAAAAGAACTAATTTATGGATGAAAGGATTCTTAAATGGTTATTTGATGTAAAAATGTCCATTGATGAAATAAACGAGTTCTTCCATAATGAAGAGAAAGATTTTTTCAAATATCGAAATAACTTAATGCTTAAAAGAGCTGTTGAAAGAAATCTTGAAATTATTGGCGAAGCAATCAACCGAATAATTACTCGAGATGACGCTTTTGTTGAGAAAATATCAAACGCAAAAGCAATTATTGGTCTCAGAAATCATGTAATTCATGCTTATGATAATATTTCTGATGAGAATATCTGGTCAATCTTAATCAATCACTTACCCAAATTGAAAATAGAGATTGATAATTTAATCCAAAAAGAAGAAAAATAACTACTTCCAATCGACTAGACGGCTCTGCCAGTAACTGACAGAGTGCGCCTCTCAAATATTTATATTCACGAAAACCAACGAAAACAATAAAAACTTGAGTACACCACCGTACGTACGGGTCATCCCGATAAAAAAATCGGGACAGGCTGTACTCGGCGGTTCGTAAAATGATGGATTAAGTTCGATATAAACATCCCAATCACTCTGATTTACAAAGAAAGTATCGGTTGGAAATCAGATATATAATCCTATGTATTTTAGCCAGTAAAAAACTCCAAAAAACTATACAAAAACTGATATAGCTTTTTTCATTCTCGAGAAATATGTTCAACAAAGGCTTCAATAAAACGCATAGGATTATCTAAACTAATTTTGTCTTCCAGACTGCTAATTTGTAATTGTTATCGTGAAATCCCTGTAATTACATCACATCTTTGAAAACAGGAAAACTCTCATTCTGCCAAACATTTTTCTATATTTGTTTTTAAGCAAAAAGGCTTCTAAAACGGAAGTTATCTATAATCTTTCAAACAAAGAATTTAAGAGAAAAATGGAAAATACAATCATAAGAAAAGTAACTCTGGACGACATAGTAAAATTACAAGAAATTGGGCGTCAAACCTTTTTTGAAACCTTTTCTGAATCTAATTCGGAAGAAAACATGAGAAACTATTTAGAGGAAGGGTTTTCCATAGAAAAGCTTACGATAGAACTCAATGACAATAACTCCGAATTTTATTTTGCAATTATAAATAATGAAGTTATAGGGTATCTCAAAGTAAACTTCGGAGATTCACAAACAGAATTAAAAGACAGCAAGGCACTGGAGATTGAGCGAATTTATGTTTCGAGAGCCTTTCAAGGTAAAGGGGTTGCGCAACTACTTTATACCAAAGCGATTGATATTGCTAAACAAAAAAAAGTAGCATATGTTTGGTTGGGCGTTTGGGAAGAAAACGCTAGGGCGATAAGCTTTTACAAGAAAAATGGATTTGTAGCATTTGATAAACATATTTTCAAACTCGGAAATGACGAACAAACCGATATCATGATGAAACTCAAATTGATGGAATAATTTGAACGCTCACCTAACTTTTCACCAACTTGAAAATTCCTCATTGATTAAAACTTACAAAATATGAGAAAGTTAATTGCAGCAATCAATATGACATTGGACGGAATTTGCGATCATACTGCAGGAATACCAGATGCAGCATTGCATCAGCATTATACCGAATTGATAGCAAATGCGGGGGCTATTCTTTATGGAAGAATCACTTACCAACTGATGCAATATTGGCAAACATTACTCTTAAATCCTTCCGGTGAAAAAGCAATGAACGATTTTGCGATTGCTATAGATAAAATTCCTAAAATTGTTTTTTCAAATGAATTAAAAGAAACCAATTGGATCACCGCAACACTTTCTGAATTAACTCTTGATGAAAAAGTTTTAGAACTCAAACAACAAGCAGGAAAAGATATTTTAGTAGGCAGTCGGAGTTTAATAATTCAACTTTTAAATGACAATTTAATTGATGAATTTCAAATTTGCATTCATCCTGTTTTAGAAGGAAAAGGCCTCCCGCTATTTGACCAAATAAACCACAGAAAAAATTTTAAACTCTCTAAAACAAAAACCTTTAGTTCAGGGGCAATTGTGCTTTATTACGAGCCTGTAAAGTAGCGGCTTATCTTAAAAATGTGAACATTTTTTTCAGATTTTGAATAAAAATATTGAATTTTAAGCTGTATTCTTTTTCTTTTGTTGCTAAAAAAAATATTTTCCATAACTTCGTTTTTAGAAGCTACATACAAATTAACCCCGCGATCAATGATGCAACAAGAAGAAGAATTTAAAAGAACCATAGGCGTTTTTGGTTTATCTGCCAATATTATGAATGTTATTATTGGCGCCGGAATTTTTGCTCTTCCTGCTATTGTTGCAGCCTCTATGGGAGCCTCCAGTATTATTGCTTACTTTTTTTGCGGACTTTTGATGGCTCTTATCATGCTATGTTTTGCAGAAGCTTCCAGCAAAGTAACCCAAACCGGCGGTGTTTATTCCTATATTGAAACAGCATTTGGTCCCTACGCAGGTTTTTTAGCCGGAATTTTTACAGTAACCGGAACATTACTTGCAGATGCGGCTGTTTCTAATGCATTAGTAAATGTAATGGGATCAGCTCATCCTGTTTTTAAAGAAGAGTTTATTCGCATATTATTTTTACTTGTAATTTTTGGTGGTTTAGCTTTTATTAATGTCATTGGGGTAAAACAAGGTATTGGATTGGTCAAAATCAACACTATTGCTAAGTTAATCCCTTTAGTATTATTGGTAACTTTTGGATGGCAGGCAGTTCATCTGGATAATTTGGTTATCGAAAATTTCCCTGATATTCAAGAATTGGGTAAAAGCTCACTTGTATTATTTTTTGCCTTTCAAGGATGTGAATCAGGTATTGTAGTTTCAGGTGAAGTGATTAATCCAAAACGTACCATTCCCAAAGCCATTTTTATCAGTATTACCGCTATTGTCATTCTCTACATGCTGATACAAACAATAGCACAAGGAGTTTTAGGAACTCAATTACCGCTCCACACTGCTACTCCTCTAGCAGCTACGGCTGATGTTATTTTTGGTCCAGTTGGATTTATAATTTTAACTATAGGTGCAGCAATTTCAATGTTTGGATTCCTGAGTGGCGATATTTTAAATAACCCTAGAACTTTATATGCGCTATCTCGGGATAAGGTAATTCCAATTACAGCTATCTCAAAAATCCATTCATCCTTTGCAACGCCATATATAGCAATTATTCTTTATGCACTTTTAGGCTTTTTAATAGCTGCAACAGGAAGTTTTGAAAGCTTAGTTGTTATTGCCAGTAGTTCTATTTTGATTGTATATTTAGGGGTTGTTTTGTCTGTTATCAAATTACGATACAGTAGGGAAACTAAAGCAGATGAATTTACAATTCCAGGTGGTCTAATTGTACCTATAGCCTCAATTGCAATTATCCTTTATTTCTTGTCCAATTTGACACAAAATGAAATCATTGGAACAGTAATTTCCATTGTTGTTTTATCTGCAATCTATGGGATGATTCAATTTACGAAAACTAAAAAATAAGTCTGTAATTATAGTAGTTTAAAGTATTCATAAGGGAATTGTAACACTCTAATTAACTTACAAAACGGAGTATCCTGTTTAGGATACAGGATGTATATTTCCTTTTTATTTTCATATCTTCGTTTTTCTCAAATGCTACGTTTATTTAATAAACTTCATTTTGGGAAACCAGCTATATTAACCATTATTAAACAAAATGAAAAAAATCGGTTTATTCCTGTTTGCTTTACTGGCAATTACTCCTAAAACATTTTCGCAAAAAAACAATAAAGATCTTTTTCCTGACGGAACAAAAATTCCAGATTGGTTTCATGATGCATCAAAAATCAACCCTGTTAATCTGGGAAAATTCTTTTCTATCACCGATTATGGAGCAAAAAATGACAGTACAATTGTCCAAACTGCTGCAATCCAAAAAACAATTGACGAAGCCTACCGCAATGGAGGTGGTGTTGTAGTTATTCCAAAAGGAACTTTTATGAGCGGTGCTTTGTTTTTTAGACCCAACACCCATTTGCATGTATCTGAAGGAGCTATTTTAAAAGGTTCCGATAACATTAATGATTATCCGTTTATGCCTTCCCGTATTGAAGGACAAAGTATTGAATATTTTACTGCTTTAGTAAATGCTTACGGAATTAACGGTTTTACTATTACCGGAAAAGGAACCATCGACGGTAACGGATTGAAATATTGGGAAGCTTTTTGGCAAAGAAGAAAAGAAAATCCAAACTGTACGAATCTTGAAGTTTCGAGACCGCGTTTAGTATTTATTTGGAAATGTGATAATGTTCAGGTTCAGGATGTGAAATTGCACAATTCCGGTTTTTGGACCAGTCATTACTACCAATGCAATAATGTAAAAATTCTTGATTTACATATTACCTCACCACACGAACCTGTTAAAGCACCAAGCACTGACGCAATTGATATTGATGTGTGTACTAACATGTTGATTAAAGGTTGTTATATGGCGGTAAACGATGACGCTATTGCTCTAAAAGGCGGAAAAGGTCCTTGGGCAGATAAAGATGCCAGCAACGGTGGAAACGAAAACATCATTATTGAAAACTGTAATTTTGGATTCTGCCATGGTGCTTTGACTTCCGGTAGTGAAGCAATTCACAACAAGAATATTATTGTTCGTAACTGTACGGTCGATAATGCAATACGTCTTTTATGGCTAAAAATGCGTCCGGATACTCCTCAAAAATACGAATACATTACTGTAGAAAACATTACAGGTTATGCTAAAAGTATGATTTATGTAAAACCATGGACTCAGTTTTTTGACTTAAAAGGAAGAAAAGATGTTCCTTTATCTTATTGTGACAACATCACTATGAAAAATATCAATATAAAATGTGATGTTTTCTATGATATGGCAATCACAGAATACGACAGATTAAGCAACTTCACTTTTGAAAACTTAAAGATTGAAGCCAAAAAAGATACTATGGACAAGAGCATCATCACTGGTTTAAAACTTAAAAATGTAGTGGTGAACAACAAAACCATTAAATAATCATTGCTAAATTTCTAAATTAGCAAAACTAATCAACAAAGGGTATAATATGTTCGGTATTATACCCTTTACAATTTAAAACCTGATTACATTATGAAACTACTCGCTCATTTTTCATTATTTCTGGGATTATTAAGTATCACTTTAAAAGCACAAAACACTCCTGCTCCAATTAAACTAGTAGATATTATTCTTACTGCTAATCATTCTGATTGGAACTACAAACTCAATGAAGAGGCTACTGTAAAAATCAGCGTGCTTCGATATGGCTCAGCTGTCGAAAATGCCGAAATAGAATACCAATATGGTCCGGAACAATTAAATCCCGAGAAAAAAGGAACACTTAAATTAGAAAATGGTGTTGGCGAAATCAACATTGGTACGATGAATAATCCAGGTTTTCGTCAGCTAAAAGTACAGGCAAAAATTGATGGTTATATTTACAAAAACGAAATCAAAGCCGGCTATGCTCCTTTTCAAATTCAACCAACAGTAAAGCTGCCAAAAGATTTTGATGTATTTTGGGACAAAGCAAAAGCGGAGAACAACAAAATCCCAATGGATGCTCAAGTCACATACAAACCCGAATTATCGACAACTACAGTTGACATTTATTTGGTGCGTTTACAGAATTACAAATTAGGACACTATTTTTACGGCTATTTGAGTAAACCCAAAGACAACAAAAAACATCCCGTTTTATTTAATCCTCCTGGTGCCGGAGTAAAAAAGATAGTACCTTTTACCTCTTATGCCGAAAAAGGTTTTATTAGTTTCACCACCGAAATTCACGGAGTCAATCCGGAAATGAATGAAAGTGACTTTCAGGAAATGAGAAAAAACCTAAGTGATTATTGGGCAATCAATTTAAATGACAAAAACAATTATTATTACAAAGCTGTTTATTTGGGTTGTGTTCGCGCTATCGATTTCCTGACCAGTCTTCCAGAATATGACCAAAAAAATGTGGTTGTAACCGGTGGCAGTCAGGGTGGAGCGCTTACCATTGTAACGGCAGGAATTGATAACAGAGTCAATTATATTTCAGCTTTTTATCCTGCTCTGAGTGATAATTCAGGTTTTTTATACAATCGTGCCGGAGGCTGGCCTTCTATGTTTAGTGATAAATACCAAAACAACAGCCCGGAAAAAATAAGCACTATGGAATATTACGATGTAGTTAATTTTGCTAAAAAAATCAAAATTCCCGGTTTTTATTCCTCGGGATATAATGACAATACCTGTTCGCCTACTTCTACCCTTGCAGCATTTAATTCGGTGACGGCTCCTAAAGAAATCGTTATTACTCCTATTTCGGCACACTGGCGATTTGGAGAAACAGATGATCAATCCATGAAATGGCTAAGTGAAAAATGCGGGATTAAATAGTTAATTAGCTTTTCTACATTTCATCCAAATTTGTTTTACTACTTTTGCAGTTCCTAAAACTATTACTATGTCTACAGCGAAAAAAGACTATAAAAAAATTACGACAAAGTCCTTAATTGATATGAAGGCACAGGGAGAAAAAATCTCTATGCTTACTGCCTATGATTTTACAATGGCTAAAATTGTTGATTCTGCTGGTATCGACGTGATACTTGTAGGAGATTCAGCTTCTAATGTAATGGCAGGACACGAAACGACACTTCCTATTACCCTAGACCAAATGATTTATCATGCTTCGTCTGTAGTAAGAGGTGCTGACAGAGCTTTAGTTGTTGTCGATTTGCCTTTTGGAAGTTATCAGTCAGACCCTAGAGAAGCCTTGCGCTCTGCTATCCGAATCATGAAAGAAAGTGGCGGTCATGCTGTAAAATTAGAAGGTGGAAAAGAAATCAAAGATTCCATCAAGAAGATATTAAATGCCGGAATTCCGGTTATGGGACATTTAGGATTAACTCCTCAGTCTATCTATAAATTTGGAACATATACCGTAAGAGCAAAAGAAGAACAGGAAGCTTTAAAATTAATCGAAGATGCTAAACTTTTAGAAAAACTAGGTTGTTTCTCTTTAGTTTTAGAAAAAATCCCTGCCAAATTAGCCCAACAAATTGCTGAAAGTATTTCGATTCCTGTAATTGGGATTGGTGCCGGTTCGGGAGTTGACGGACAAGTATTAGTAATTCATGATATGCTGGGAATGAACAATGAATTCAGTCCGCGATTTTTAAGACGTTATATGAATCTTTACGAAGGAATGACTTCGGCCATCAGCCAATATGTAGAAGATGTAAAATCAAAAGATTTCCCTAACGAAAAAGAACAGTATTAAAAGTTCTTTAAAATCTTTAGATAATAGTAATTCATATAATTTGCCCGAAACAGCTTTTCGTTACATAGCGAAAAACTGTTTCGGGCAATGTTTTTTGTATTCAATTAACACTTTTCTAAATTTTTCAAAAAAGCATTAATAGCTTCTTTTATTTGAAAGATAACAATTTTAAAACCACTATTTTTGCAGTTAAATTTAGCAAATTAATGAAAGTACTTTCAAACAAAAATAATCTTCAGGTTTTACACGAAGACAATCATATCATCGTAATTAATAAGCGTGTTGGTGATATTGTACAGGGTGATAAAACGGGAGACAAACCCCTTAGCGAAGTTGTAAAAGAATACATTAAAGAAAAATACAACAAACCTGGTGAAGTTTTTCTAGGCGTGGTTCATCGCTTAGACCGTCCTACAACCGGAATTGTAGTTTTTGCCAGAACTTCAAAGGCTTTAACAAGATTAAATGATTTATTTAAAAACAGAGAAACACAAAAAACCTATTGGGCTATTGTAAAAAACAAACCTTTAGAAGCAACAGCCAAATTAGTTCATTATTTAAAAAGGAATGAAAAAAACAATACGTCTAAAGCGCATTTAAAAGAAGTTCCTGATAGTAAAGTTGCCAGTTTAGATTACCAAATCATAAAAGAGCTCAACAATTATGTTGCATTAGAAATCAATTTACATACGGGAAGGCATCATCAAATTAGAGCACAATTGGCTGCCATAGGTTCGCCAATAAAAGGCGATTTGAAATACGGTTTTGACCGTAGCAATCCTGATGGCGGTATTCATTTACATGCGCGAAAATTAGTTTTTGTTCATCCGGTTTCAAAAGAAACACTAACAATAAAAGCACCTACTCCAGATGATGTAATATGGAATGCTGTACAGTAATTTCAAAAAATCAAACCAACTAACAATTCACAAAACAATTATTTTTAAACCTATGAAAACTGATAGAGAAAGAATACAGGAACTAAAATCCAATGGTTACAAAATAACTTTTGAAAGCGTTTTTAATCTTGCATTTGAAAATTATAAAAAAATTGCGATATATGCCGGTTTATTGTTTTTGGTTTCCATCACTTTTTTAGGAATCATTTCGTTACTAATAATTGCCTTTACATTTGGGTTAGATAATTTACAGGAACTTTTAAAACCCGAAAATCTAGATCCTAAAAAGTTTTCTGATGAATTTCTAATGACTTATATCGCTTCTGTAACTTTTTTTAGCTGTATTGCAAGTCCTTTTTTAGCTGGAATTATCAAAATGGCTCGTTGTGCTGACATAGATGAAGAATTTCATGTTTCAACTGCTTTTGAATATTACAAATTCAATTATTTTAAAGAACTTTTTACAGCCACTTTAAGCCTTGCACTTTTAAATATTGGAATTTCCTCTGTTCTTGATGCTACCGGAATTCCTATCTTAGGATTTATAGGATCTATTGCAATTACTATACTAAGCATGCTCACTGTTCCATTAATAATTTTCAGCAATTTCAAAGCCTTTGAAGCTATAAATACAAGTTTTAATTTGGTTTCAAAACAACCACTTGTATTTTTAGGTTTGTTGATTGTAGTTTATTTATTTTTGTTGACTGGTTTTTTCATGTTCTTTATTGGTTTATTTTTCACCTTGCCTTTTTTATATTCATGCTATTATGCTATTTATAAATCAGTTATTGGTTTTGAATAATAATATCTAAATAATTATTCTTAAAAACACTTTGGTTTTTTTTTAATATATTGTAAACAAATTTTTCCATTTTAGTTATTTTAAAAAATAAATTTCACCGCTATTTTTAGATTTTAATTCAAATATGGCATTAGTATATAAATTTATGTTGCAAACATTTTCAAACAGTATTACTACCAGTGGAAGCAATAATTTTTCATCAATTGATATGTTTGAAATTATGACCCATTTACCAATTGATAAAAATTTATATCGTACTGTAATTCCATTTGTTTTTTTTATCATATTTCTATTAATATATAAATTTCATAAAATCAAATATGCTTTTGGAAATAAATACATAAAAAACTTTAATCCTGAAAATGCCGAAAAAAAAGAATACCAGCTTTATTTTCTTTTTCTGGGAATTATAGTTTTGATTCTAGAGTTAAGTTTTGAATATTTTAAGTTAAGACCTGAAAGCTTGCTGGTGACAAATGTGAGCATTGCTTTCTTTTTAATTACTGTTTCCTACCTTAGCACTAAATCAAAATTTATTTTTGAAAACATAAAAAAAATCTTCCGAATCGTTTTTTTTATTGCATTTCTATATGTTTGTAGAAACATCGTAAAATTTGAAAATGATAACATACCGTTTTTAAGTTTTCTATTATTTACTTATTTCTCATTTACCACACTTAAACCCCAAAGACTTTATTGGCTATTTATTCTTTTTGAATTATGTTTTCTTATTGGTATCTCATTATTAAAATTAGCACCGGTAAACAGGGTTACTGTGATTTTTAATTACACATTAATTGTAATTTTTATCAATTTCATTCGTAACATGTCAATAAAAGACTTGACAAATAAATTCCAATTTTATAATCAAATCATTAATAGAGGAAACTCTCTAATTATGGCCAAAGACAGAAACAATAAAATTGTCTTCTGTAGTAAAAATGCAAAAACCATCTTAGGTTATTCTTCTGAGGAATTAATGGATTATGGTTATTATCAATTAACAGATCAACCTGAAATAACAATTGCTGAAACTTTTGAAAGCCAGATTAACGACAAAGTTTTCATAAGAAAACTGAAATGTAAAAATGGAGAAATAAAACACATTCAATGGCAAAACAAACAATTTTCAAACAATCTTATCATTGGAATTGGACAAGACATAAGTACTGAAATCCAAATTCAAAATCAATATAAAAATCTTGTTCAAAATGCTCAGGATTTCATTTACGAATTAAATTTAAGTGGCAATATTGAATTTGTAAATAACTACACACTTAAGATGCTGGGGTATAATGAAGAAGATATTATTAAAAAACACTATTCCTTATTTATACGTGAAGATTACCACGGAATTTTACAATCATTTTATAAAATAAATGAAGATACTGAAATGGAATTTCCTACCCTTGAAATTCCAATTTTGAAAAAAAACGGAACCATAATTTGGATTGCTCAAAAGATTATAATAAGCCGTAACGAATTAGGTCTAACAACAGGATTTTCAGGTATTGCCAGAGATATTAGCTTTTTAAAGAATGTTGATATTGAGAAACAAAAAAGAGATGAAAAAAACAAAAAATACAATGAAAATTTAAAAGAATTTACTGCAAAAAGTTATTCTATTGAAGAAACATTAGAAACCAAATTAAAATTAATCCTGGAAAACACGGCAAAAACAATTGATGCTAGCAGAGTTAGTTACTGGGAATATTATAATGATGAAATTAAATGTATTCAATTCTATGATTTAAAGACAAATAAATTTACTAATGGATGTGAAATTAAAAGAGAACACTACCCAAAATATTTTGAATCAATAGAAAAAAAGACCCCTATCGTCGCTTCGGATGTAAAAAACAATCCTATAACAGCCGAATTGTACAATGATTACCTTAAAAAACAAAATATTTGTTCCATGATAGACACACCGGTTTTTATCAATGGAAAACTAATAGGTATACTTTGTATTGAAGTCACTAATACTATTAAACATTGGGATAATGAAGATATTAACTTTGCCAGAGCCATTGCTGACAGTATAACTATTGCCTTTGAATCTAAAAGGAGATTAGAAGTAGAACAAAAATTGACTTACAAAAGTGATTTGCTTTCGGCAATGAACCTATGTACCCAAAAGCTTCTAAAAGTAAAAAACATCGATGAAATTTTCACTGACCTGCTTATCATCATCGGAAAAGCAACAAAATCCTATCGTAGTTTTTATTATCAAATTGATGATGTAAACAAAACCATTAGCCAAAAATATCGTTGGACAAAAGATAGTGAAACATTAGATACTTTAAACCCAAATTACCAGAATTTACCTTACTCCTATTTTAAAGATTTTGATCCTCAAAATATTGAAAACAGAGCCTATCATACAGTGATTTCCAATATTGAAGATCCAATATTAAAACAAAATCTCCAAGCCTTAGATGTAGCTTCATTAATTTTAATTCCAGTTTATGTCAAAAATAAATTCTATGGAATACTAGGCTTAAACGATTTGAATGAAGATCGTAAATGGGCAGAAGACGAATTGCAAATTTTACAAACACTTACATTAAATATTGGTTCCTCCATAGAACGTATTCAAAACGAAATAGCTATTTATGAAAGTGAGGAAAAATTTAGATTATTAGCTAATAATATTCCGGGAACTGTTTACTTATCTGAAAATGATGAGGATTACAGTAAAATATATCTAAATGATGAAATTGAAAAACTAACTGGTTATCCAAAAGAGGATTTCCTTGAAAAAAGAATACGTTTTAAAGATTTAATTCATCCTGAAGATGTAGAAAAAACACTCATTAAATCAGCTCAAAAACTATCTAAATTAGAAGCTTTTCATCTCAATTATCGCATTCACAATAAAAAAGGAGAAGTTGTTTGGATAGATGAATTTGCAGATACAGTAGTTAAAGACGGCGAAATCAAATATATCGAAGGAATCATGCTGGATATCACCAAACGGAAAGAAGCTGAGGAAGCTATTAAAGCTAAAGAATACGCAGAGACAGCCAATAGAGCTAAATCAGAATTTTTAGCCAATATGAGCCACGAAATCCGAACACCTTTGAATGGAATTATTGGATTTACAGATTTATTAATGAAAACCAAGTTAGATGAAATCCAGGAAAAACATATGGTTACGGTTAATCAATCGGCACATACTTTATTAGAAATTGTTAATGACATATTAGATTTTTCAAAAATTGAAGCAGGAAAACTCGATTTATATATTGAAAAACATGAAATAAAGGAATTAATGCATCAGGTTATTGATTTAATCCAATATGAAGCCAATCAAAAAAACCTAAAATTAGAATTAAATATTGACTCAGAAGTTCCTTACTATGCCTGGATTGATATTGTTAGAATTAAACAGATTCTTATCAATTTACTATCTAATGCCGTTAAATTTACCGAACAAGGAAGCGTAAAACTTATAATCAATTTAAAAGAAACCACCTCTGAAACTCAATCAAAAATTCGTTTTTCAGTAATTGACACCGGTATTGGAATTTTAGAAAAAAATCAGAAAAAAATATTTAAAGCTTTCTCACAGGAAGATAGCTCTACAACCAAAAAATTTGGAGGAACTGGATTAGGATTAACCATTTCAAACAAACTCCTTAATTTAATGAATAGTAAATTACAACTAAAAAGTGAAATTGGAAAAGGAAGCTGTTTTTACTTTGATATTGATTTAAAAACAACTAATGAATCAGAATCAAACCAAAGAAAAACTAAAAAAATTATTGAAGTTGCCAACACCAATATTACAACTGTTAATCCAAATCTGGAAAAAGCAAAAATCTTATTGGTTGAAGACAACAAAATTAATATGCTGTTATTAAAAACAATCATTAAAAATAGTATTCCTGAAGCATTTATTTATGAAGCATCAAACGGTCAGGAGGCTGTAGATAATTTTGATAAAATCAATCCAGATATTATTTTCATGGATATTCAAATGCCTGTAATGAATGGTTATGAAGCTTCTGTTGCCATCAGAAAACTTCCAAGCGGTAAAGAAGTCCCAATTATAGCCATTACAGCAGGAACTGAAAAAGATGAAAAAAACAAATGCTTTGAAATGCAAATGAATGATTATATCTCAAAACCAATTGTAAAGGGAATCGTTGAAAAAAAGCTACTCCAATGGATTAAATAACAACCAACTAAAAATTAAGATTATGAAATGGAAAGGCAGACGACAAAGTGATAATGTGGAAGACCGAAGAGGAATGACTTCAGGAGGAAAAACATTAGTAGGTGGTGGAGTTCTAGGTATTATCATATTACTAATCAATCTTTTTGGAGGAGAAAATGCTCAAATGATTACACCTATATTGGAACAATTGAATCAAGGTCAAAATCAACAAACAATTGAACAACGAGATTTGACGAGTCAAGAACTGGAAGAGCAGGCTTTTGTAAAGACATTATTAGCTGATAATGAAGATGTTTGGTCAAGAATTTTTGAAGAAAACAATCTGAACTACAAAAAACCTTCCGTAATATTGTTTAGTGGTGGTGTTCAAACAGCCTGTGGAAACGCAACATCTGATTCTGGTCCTTTTTATTGTCCAGGAGATCAAAAAGTATATATGGATTTGACCTTTTTTGAAGAACTAAAAACCCGATTTGGTGCTAAAGGAGGAGACTTTGCTACTGCTTATGTAATTGCTCACGAAATAGGACATCATGTTCAGACACTTTTGGGAACTTCTTCAAAAATGAGAGAAATGCAACAAGGATTATCTAAAGTCGAAGCGAATAAATTATCCGTATGCTTAGAACTTCAGGCGGATTTTTATGCCGGAATTTGGACACACTATAATCAGGAAATGAATGATATACTAGAGAAAGGTGATATTGATGAAGCTTTAAGTGCAGCTCAAGCTGTAGGTGATGATGCTATTCAGGCAAAAATTCAAGGACATATTGTTCCAGAATCTTTTACACATGGAACATCTGAACAACGTAAATATTGGTTTATGAAAGGTTATCAATCTGGAGATATCAATCAGGGAAATACTTTTAGAGAATTTGGATATAATTTGAATTAAAATATCCTTGTACTAAACCACTCCAAACTCCGTAATCACTTGTCCTAAAAGGTCGCCCCCAATAACACTTCTTCAATTCTGGAAATTCCATTTGCAATTTTCTTGAAGTTCATACATTAAATTTCTTTAAGATTGTACTAATAATATAATTTGGCGCATACTCTATATAATTGCGAAAATGATCTGAACTAATACTCCTTTTAAAATTAAATTCCCTCTGCTTCACATATTTGAATCAAAAGTTTACGACAATTTTTTAAAAATCTCCAATTAAAATTCAAACTTATATTTTTGTAACAGTAACAGAAACACTATGACATGTTAATTTGCTTACTGTGTACGAATCTTTTCTTAAATCTGTACTCATAATCTAAAGATATAAATTTTATCGCATTGCTAAAGTAAAGCAATAAATTGCAGGGTTTCAAATCCGAAATTGAGACCAATAAAAAAAGCTTAGTTGTTTCCAACTAAGCTTTTTTCTAATAGTCAAAGACTATTTTATATTATAAAAACTCACCGTGTTGAGAGATATCTAATCCTAACTCTTCTTTATCTTCACTAACTCTTAATGGAGTGATTTTGTTAACAATGAAGAACAATGCATAAGAAGCACAGAATGCAAAGATAGATACAATTACTAATGCAGTTAATTGGTTGATGAACAATGTAGACTCACCAAAGATAAGACCTTGGTCAACAACAGCAGCGTTAACATCTTTAGAAGCAAAAACTCCTGTTAACAACATACCTACCATACCACCTACACCGTGACAAGCAAATACATCTAAAGCATCATCAATTTTACCTTTAGGGAATTTACTCACCATAAAGTTACTTACAATACTACTGAACAAACCGATGAAGATCGCGTGTGGTAAACTTACAAATCCAGCAGCTGGAGTAATAGCAACTAAACCTACAACAGTTCCAATACAAGCTCCCATAGCTGATAATTTATGACCTAAAATTTTATCCATAAATACCCAAGCCATACCTGCAGCAGCTGCAGCAACTGTAGTTGTTCCTAAAGCTTGAACAGCTAATCCATTAGATCCTAAAGCAGAACCCGCATTGAAACCAAACCATCCAAACCATAATAAACCTGTTCCTAATAACACATATGTAATACGAGCAGGATTAACTTTTTGTACTTTTCTTTTTCCTAAAAATATAGCTCCAGCTAACGCAGCCCAACCAGCACTCATGTGTACTACTGTACCACCAGCAAAATCTAATACTCCCATTTTGAAGAATAACCCATCAGGATGCCAAGTCATATGACATAATGGAGCATAGATTACTAAAATAAACAAAACCATGAACAACATATATGCCCAAAAACGAACTCTTTCTGCAAATGCTCCAGTGATTAAAGCTGGCGTAATGATAGCAAACTTAGCTTGAAACAAAGCAAATAACATAAAAGGAATAGTTCCAGCTAAACTCCATGCTGTGTTAACACCAACACCTTGAAAAAATGGATAAGATGTAGGATCACCAATGATTCCGCCTATTGTAGTTCCAAAAGACAAACTAAATCCTACTACTATCCATAAAACTGTTACAATAATCATTGCCATAAAACTTTGCAACATTGTACTGATAACATTTTTTTTACCAACCATACCACCATAGAAAAATCCTAATCCAGGAGTCATGATTAATACTAAAGCTGTAGCTACGATCATCCAGGCAGTATCTCCTGTATCAAATTTAACAGCTTCTGAAGGAACTGGATTTCCAGTTAAAATAAAACTTGAAAATAGTGTAACGACTAACAACGCAATCATAATAACACTTAAACTTACTTTTCTCATTATTCTTTTGGTTTTAAAATTTTCTCAAAAATATAAAACTAAGTATAACCCCCATAAAAATACCCCTTATTTCTTTTAACTTTTATCATTTACATAGTTTACCCCCCTAAATTTTGACACATAAAACCATAAAAGACACAAAAAATAATAATTTATCAAATTCAAATGTTTCAAAATCATGAATTTTTAACAATTTCTTGTAAAATATTAAAGTAAAAACTTACTAAATCTACAATAATGCAAGTAAAAACAGTTTTACTCAATGTTTTTTTTAATAAAATATCGATTTTACAGATAATGTGTATCAAAAAAACAATAAATCAAATCATAAACTTAAATGACTCTCTAACTAAAAAACTATTCTTAATAACTAACCAAAACAACTATTAGTAAAATAAATTTTACCTTAAACTAAACATCATAAATATATTTTACTTATTTTTAAATATTATCTTACTAAATCAAACTATCTCAATATAATTCGAGCCGTATGTTAATAAAAGTTTTTGGAAGTGCCGTTTTTGGTGTCGAAGCCACAACTATAACTGTTGAAGTAAATATAGATAAAGGAGTAGGCTATCATCTAGTTGGATTACCTGACAATGCAATCAAAGAGAGTAGCTATCGTATTGCTGCTGCCTTAAAAAATAACGGATATATATTACCCGGCAAAAAGATTACCATCAACATGGCTCCCGCCGATTTAAGAAAAGAAGGTTCTGCTTATGATTTGACATTAGCTTTAGGAATTCTGGTTGCTTCGGGACAAATAAAAGGAGATGCTATTGATAAATACATCATAATGGGCGAATTGTCCCTTGATGGTAGTTTACAACCCATAAAAGGCGCTTTACCCATTGCTATCAAAGCAAAAGAAGAAGGCTTCAAAGGCTTTTTTCTACCCAAACACAATGTAAAAGAAGCAGCTATAGTAAAAGATTTAGATGTTTACGGAGTAGAAAACGTTCAGGAAGTGATTGATTTCTTTGAAGGAAAAGGCAATTTAGAACCTACAAAAATTGACACACGAGCCGAATTTTACAAAGATTTGGATTTTCCTGAATTTGATTTTTCAGATGTCAAAGGTCAGGAAAGCATCAAAAGATGTATGGAAATTGCCGCAGCAGGCGGACATAACATTATTCTAATAGGTCCTCCTGGAGCAGGAAAAACCATGCTTGCCAAACGCCTACCAAGCATCCTCCCTCCTATGACACTGCACGAAGCCTTAGAAACCACTAAAATTCATAGTGTAGCCGGAAAGCTGAAAGAAGTAGGATTAATGAATCAACGACCTTTTCGCAGTCCGCATCATACGATTTCTAATGTTGCTTTAGTGGGTGGTGGTAGCTATCCACAACCGGGAGAAATCTCCATGGCTCATAACGGTGTTTTATTTTTGGATGAATTACCAGAATTCAAACGGGACGTTCTAGAAGTAATGCGCCAACCTCTGGAAGACCGTGAAGTAACTATTTCCAGAGCCAAATTTACCGTAACCTACCCTTCTTCATTCATGTTGGTTGCCAGTATGAATCCGAGTCCGAGTGGTTTTTTTAACGATCCCAATGCTGCACAAACAGCATCACCTTATGAAATGCAACGCTATTTAAGTAAAATTTCAGGTCCTTTGTTAGACCGTATTGACATTCATATCGAAGTGACTCCTGTTCCTTTTGAAAAACTTTCAGACAATCAAAAAGCCGAAAGCAGCATGACTATACGACAAAGAGTGACTGCAGCTCGCGAAATTCAGTCGGTACGATTTGAAAACCTGCCTAACATTCATTACAATGCTCAAATGAACACTAAACTCATTCGGGAACATTGCTACTTGGATGACAATTCTAAAAATCTATTAAAAAATGCGATGGAACGATTGAATCTTTCCGCCAGAGCCTATGACCGTATTTTGAAAGTAGCCCGAACAATAGCTGATTTAGAAGCTTCTGAAAAAGTACAATCTAATCATATTGCCGAAGCTATTCAATATAGAAGTTTAGACAGAGATGGCTGGTTGGGTTAATGTTTATGGTTTATGATTCTAAATCAATTTTCAGAATCTTTTTTGTTGTATCGTCAATTTTAAATCGTTCATCCTGACGGATTCCCACAACCCAAACGATTTGATTTTCTGACCAAAGTACCCATGCATTTTCTTTTTCTATCAATGATAATTTTTCATCTTTAAAAAGCTTGCTGAGCTTTTTAGTTTTTCCGTTCATTCCAAAAGGTTGGAAAGAGTCACCCTCCTCCCATCGTTTTAAAACTAAAGGGAAAGCCAATTTATCTTCATCAACAAAAATTGTTGTATGCGAAGCTTTAGAAATTTCATTCACTCTTGAAAAAACTAACATTAATGGATTTTCAATTTCTTGAGTGTCTTTTTCAATCAAATATACGGTTTCATCTCCTTCCTGAATCGGACTCAAAATTAATTGCATTCGATCTTTTAGCAATCGGTAATCGGCTGAAAAAACCTGTTTCCCTGATTGGCTTTCTACTAAATAATAAATATCCTCCCAAGCCGTAAAACCAAACTCTTTTAACCATTGGTACAAATAGGATTTATAATTGGGTAATCGTAATAATTGTTGTAAATCTATATGAATATTTTCACCTTCTTCTTTCGCCACTTGCTGATAAACCATGACGGCAGCATCTTCAACTAATTCTTGAGATTGCTTAAGATAACTAGTTGTTTTTTGAAAATATTCCAAAAAATGCGGATTTAATTCTTTCAACAAAGGAACAATATGATGCCTGATTTTATTTCGCAGGTATTTATCAGAAGCGTTGCTACTGTCTTCACGCCATTGAATCTGATTTTGCGAAGCATATTCCTGAATCTCTTTTCTCGAAAAAGGCAATAAGGGACGGATAATTTTATCATTCTGCGCTGGAATTCCCACCAGCCCGTCTAAACCGGTTCCTCTGCTCAAATTAATAATAAAAGTTTCAATCGCATCGTCAGAATGATGAGCTGTTAAAATATAATCGTAATTTTCAGTTTCTAATAGCTCATAAAACCAATTATAACGCAATTTCCGAGCTGCAATTTGAGTCGAAAGCTTATAATCTTTTGCAAAAGCTTCGGTATCAAACTGCGTCAAAAACAACGGAATTTCATTTGCCTCAGCATAATCCTGAATAAACTTTTGATCCCCAAAACTCTCTAATCCTCTTAACTGAAAATTACAGTGAGACATTGCAATATCATAATTCAATTCATGTAATAAATGAACCAAAACCATACTATCAATTCCTCCACTGGTAGCCAGCAAAAGCTTAGCATTTTCCAAAAAAGGAAAATTTTGATTGAGGTGTACTTTGAGTTTATCGAGCATTTCTATGATTTAGAATTATTGTAAAACTTCAAACATGGCTTTTGCTTTCAATAGACATTCTTCATATTCCTTTTCAGGTACGGAAAGCGAAGTAATTGCACTTCCTACCGAAAAAGAAAGGTATTTATTCTCCTGATTGTACAAGATACTTCGGATTACCACATTAAAATCGAAATCACCTTCAGGAGTAAAATAACCCACAGCACCGCTATACAAACCTCTTTTAGTTTCTTCCAATTCTTCAATAATTTTCATCACCGAAATCTTAGGAGCTCCCGTCATACTTCCCATAGGAAAAGTATATTTTAAAGCATCAACTGCAGTATATTGTGCATCCAGTTTTGAAGTGATAGTTGAAATCATTTGATGTACTTGCAAGAACGAATAAATCCCACATAACTCCGTTACCTGAACCGAACCTTTTTGTGCCGTATGTGATAAATCATTTCGTACTAAATCGGTAATCATGATATTTTCGGCACGTTCTTTAGAATCTGCTGCCAATTTATTTTTTGAAGCCTCATCTTCCATTGGATCTGAAAATCGTTTGGCTGTCCCTTTTATAGGCTGGGAAATCAACAACTCTTTTTCTTTTTTCAAATAACGCTCCGGAGAAGCCGACAACAAATAATGCTTGTAATTTTTTAAAAAAACAGCAAATGGCGGTTTCGAGATTTCATTCAATTTCAAAAAAGTCTCAACGGGTTCTATTTGGACATTTTCAGCATAAAATTCCATGCAAAAATTAGCTTCATACGTATCGCCATGATGAATATATTCTAACATTTTAGACACTTTTTCCCGATAAGCTTCTTCCGAAATTCGCTGTTGGATTTCAACATTAGGAGTCTGACTTTCAAAATCAGTAATAATAGTTGTAATTTCCTCCCAATCGGCTTCAAATTCATCATCACAGCAATTCAAATAACGGATTTCGAGTTCGTTACCTTTTGCCAAAAAGAGTTTTCTTGGCTGGAAGAAAAACAAATCAGGAAAACCTAGGCCATCAAAATTATTTGATTGTAATTCTTCAGTATCATTTTTTAAATCATACGACAAATAACCAAAAACCCAATCCCTACTGGATTGCTGATATTGTTTTAAATCATCAAAAGCATTAAAATAATCCGTTTTTATAGAAGTAAAAGCATCTACTGCCAAAATCCAATCGTAACTCGAGTACTCTTGCTGGTATTGGTTACTATCCATAAAAGTCACTTCCCGAAATTGTTGTGACCACAATAAAAGCTGTTTTTTAATATTAGCGAAATGCGTTATGTCTTGTTTAAAGGATGTTCTCAAAGCAAAATTTTAAAAAGTAAAATTACAATAAAAAAGATAGCTTCTCTAGAAGAAATTACATAAAACGAACCAATAGTTAAATTATTATTAAAAGAGATTTTTCGTACTAAAACCTCCTATATTTGATATGAAATTCCGATCTGAAATTTCGCAAACAAACCAACAAAAATCATCCACTTTAAAAATCAAATCTATGAACAAAATTGCAAAAAGTAGTTTGGTACTATTAACTTTCTCTTCGTTAATAATTAGTTGTAAAAAAAGTGAAGCACTTTCGGAGGAATCCGCAGCCCCTACAAGTGTTGTTACAGCAGCCAGAGACAGTATTTCCTCATCGGCCGCGGTTGAAAAAGAAGGCAGTGACAGAAAATTTGTCCGTACAGCAGATATTAAATTTAAAGTAAAAAATGTAACTCAAACCACCTATGCCATTGAGAATATTACCAATAAATTTGATGGTTTTGTAACTTATACCAATTTACAAAGTAACGTTATCGATGAATTTGAAACCAAAATAAGTCAGGACAGCACACTTGAAACAACCCGATACAATGTAGAAAACAACATAACCATCCGGGTTCCTAATAAACGCCTGGATACTGTTATTAAATGCATTGCAAAACAAATTGACTTTCTAAATTACCGCGTCATAAAAGCAGATGATGTTTCATTAAAAATGCTTTCAAACCAGCTCGCACAAGAAAGAAGCACTAATAAAGAAAAAAGAGTAGAAAAAGCGATTGACACCAAAGGCAAAAAAATCAATGATGTTATAAGTGCCGAAAATGATTTGGCCAACCAAAAAGAACAAAAAGATTTGGCCAAATTAGAAAACCTATCGATGCAGGATCAAATCAATTTCAGTACTTTGACCATTCAAATTTACCAAGACGAATCTGTAAAACAAGCAATGGTTGCCAATACTAAAGATTATAATTACTACAAACCTAATATTGGGATACGCCTATTGGATTCATTAAAAACAGGATGGAATGTACTTCTTGACATTATTGTATTCTTTGTTCAAATTTGGTGGTTAATCGCATTAAGTGCTTTAGGATTTTTCCTTTTCAAAAAGTATTACCAAAAAGAAAACGTATAAAAAATTCCTTCTAATGAGTTATCAAATAATGATTGTACTAAATTAATTTTAGTGCAATCAAAACCAGACCCAAATCCATAGATTTTCTTTTATTCCGCAAAACAAAGTAGTAATTGATTATCAAATTAACATTATTACAAATAATAATTACCTATTTTAATAAAAACAAGTTCTTTTTTTTGTAAATTTACAATACATCAGAAAAACTTAATAACATTTAATTACAAGTACATGTATAATCAAAATTCGTTTTCCTGATGCTTACGGTTATCCGGGGAGCGTTAATGCAAAAATGAAAGTGACGAACCGCAACATATTTTTTTTGATTTGTTAACCATTAAACCTAATATATCATGAAAATTGCAACCCTTATTGTTCGTACGCTCATGGGAGCCATATTTCTATGTACTTCTATTAGTTATTTTTTAAACTTAAACCCCGAAACGGCTTCTACAGGAGACTTTAAAGCTTTTCAAGTAGGATTGATAGCTTCAACCTATTTGATGCCATTAGCTAAAACCGTGGAATTCCTATGTGGATTATCTTTTGTTTTTGGAAAATTTACTACACTAGCCAATATTGTTATTTTTCCTGTAATTATCAATATTCTATTAATTAATTATTTTTTAAGACCTACTGATTTACCTATAGCGGTTGCTGTTTTTGCTGGAAATTTATTCCTTATTTACAGTCATTGGCAAAATTATAAAGGATTATTTAAAATGAATGGATAAAATACAAAACCCGTTCCAATAACAATCGGAACGGGTTTCTTTTTATAGTAAGCTATTCTTTTAAACGTGAATTGCTCTGTTTTCAGTTGCTGCTAAAGCCGCTTCTTTTACCGCCTCCGCAAATGTTGGATGCGCGTGAGACATTCTCGAAATATCCTCAGCAGAAGCTTTGTATTCCATCGCCACAACAGCTTCAGCAATTAAATCAGCTGTTCTTGCACCAATCATGTGAACACCAAGAACCTCATCCGTTTTAGCATCCGCTAAGATTTTCACAAAACCATCTAAATCAGCACTTGCTCTCGCACGTCCTAAAGCTTTAAATGGGAAACTTCCTGATTTGTAAGCGACACCAGCTGCTTTTAATTGCTCTTCTGTTTGTCCAACAGCTGCAACTTCCGGCCACGTATAAACTACACCAGGAATTAAGTTATAATCGATATGTGGTTTTTGACCTGCTAAGATTTCAGCAACCATAGTTCCTTCTTCTTCCGCTTTATGAGCCAACATCGCACCACGCACAACATCACCAATTGCATAAATATTAGAAGCCGAAGTTTGCAAATGATCATTTACCTCAACCTGACCTCTTTCAGATATCTTAACTCCAGCAGCCTCAGCATTTAATCCATCCGTATAAGGACGACGACCAACAGAAACTAATGAATAATCTCCTTCAAGAGTAATTACTTCACCTTTAGCATTTTCAGCTTTCACAGTAACAACATCTCCCGCTCTTTCTACTGATTGTACTTTGTGAGAAGTATAGAATTTCATTCCTTGTTTTTTCAACACTTTTGTCAATTCTTTAGACAAAGCTCCATCCATTCCTGGAATAATTCTGTCCATGAATTCCACTACAGAAACCTGAGCCCCAAGACGTAAATAAACTTGTCCTAACTCAATTCCGATAACTCCTCCACCAATGATTACAAGGTGTTTTGGTACTTCTGTCAAACTTAAAGCTTCAGTAGAAGTAATAATTCTCTCTTTATCTATTTTGATAAATGGTAAAGAAGACGGTTTAGAACCTGTAGCAATGATTGTATGTTTCGCTTCAATAGTTTCAGAAGTTCCATCTGCCTTTGCAATAGCAACATGCGTAGCATCTACAAAAGAACCTAAACCATTAAAAACAGTAATCTTATTTTTATCCATCAAGTAGTTAATTCCACCAGAAGTTTGATCAACAACTGCTTTTTTACGAGCAATCATTTTCTCTAAATTAACTTTTACTTCTCCTGAAACTTCGATTCCGTGATCAGCAAAATGAGCGATTTCAGCATAATGGTGTGAAGAAGACAACAAAGCTTTTGAAGGAATACATCCTACATTTAAACAAGTTCCTCCTAATGTGGAATATTTTTCGATAATAGCTGTTTTGAAGCCTAGTTGTGCACAACGAATCGCTGATACATATCCTCCAGGTCCAGAACCTATAACGACTACGTCAAATGAATTCATAGTATATTTTATTTTTAATTATTTTTAAATGTCGAAGAGCAAAAGTAGGGAATTCTACTTGGTTTAAAGTTTAAAGTTCTGGATATTTTGTTATAAAATGACAAAAAATATCAATTTCAAAAAAAGCTCCAATATTATATTACATTATTTTATCTTCAATCAAATCATATTATTTAAACCAAACTTTAACAATATTATAACAAAATAAAGCCAAGAATCAGAATTACACAAGCTGATACTGAATACCAATTTCCTACTTTTGTAAGCAAACTAAAAAATCTACTTTGATGAAAAAATACATTTTAGGATTTATAGTAATGGGAAGTTTTGCTACAGCCCAAAATTTAACTATAGATGAAACAGTAACTGGTCCTCGAAAATATGCACCTTTTACTCAAATTGCCCAACAATGGCGAAAAGACAGTAAATCTATCAGCTTTTTAAGTGCTGATTATACTAGTTTAAGAGAAAAAAGAGCAGATAATGGTTGGAGAGCTACCACTTTGGTTACCAAATCAGAATTGGAAACGGCGCTTAAAGACAAAATACCAACAGATGTTTTTAGTTTAAAAATGTTTCCTTACGAAATAGAATGGAAAACTGCTTCTACATTTGACGCAGCTATTAGCGGAAGCAAAAACAACTATAAAGTAACCTATGATATAAACAGTAAAAAAATAACACAGGTTATTCCTTCTCCAAAAGAAGCCGGTCAACTAAAAATTGCATCCAACAACAATATCGCCTGGACTAAAGAGAATAATATTCGAATTACTACCGAATCAGGAACTATAATTGAAGTAACTAATGATACAAATAAAGGTATTGTTAATGGTTCTGATTATGTGCATCGTCAGGAATTTGGAATTAACAACGGAATCTGGTGGAATGAAACAGGAACTCAATTAGCTTTCTACCGAAAAGACGAAACGATGGTGGGCGATTATCCTATTATTAACTGGAACGAACGTGAAGCTGTAAACAACAATATCAAATACCCAATGGCGGGTATGACCAGTGAAAATGTAACTTTGGTCGTATTTGACGTTGCTTCCAAAAAAAGCATCACATTACAAACCGGAGAACCTAAAGAGCAATATCTCACTATGGTAACCTGGGATCCATCCGGAAAATTCATTTATATTGGAATTTTAAACCGAGAACAAAATCATTTAAAATTGAATCAATATAATGTTCAAACAGGAGCATTTGTAAAAACATTATTGGAAGAAAAAGCAGCTACCTGGATAGAACCGCAGCACGCGCTGACATTTGTACCAAAACAAACCAATCAATTTATTTACCAAACCGATTTTTACGGTTACAACCAAATGTTTTTGTACAATACCGATGGAAAATTGGTTAAAAACTTAGGCTATAAAGACGTTATCGTAAAAGAAATTCTGGGATTTGATCCTACCGCTACAAAAGTAAATTACATTGGAGTAACAAATAGCGGTTTAGAGACACAATTATTTCAGGTAGATTTAAAATCAGGAAAAACAACACAATTAACTTCTGTACCTGGTGTTCACACGGCATCAATTTCATCAGACGGAACTTTAATTTTGGATCAATACAGCAATACAAATACTCCAAATGTGATTTCGGTTTTAGAAACTAAAAACCCTTCAAAAGAAACACTTGTACTAAAAGCTGAAAATCCATTTAACGGTAAAATTGATTTGCCTAAAATAGAAATGGTTGATTTGGTTTCTGCTGATGGAAAAACGCCTCTACACGGTAGAATAATTTATCCTAAAAATTTTGATGCAACAAAAAAATATCCGGTAATGGTTTATTTATACGGAGGTTCTCACGCTCAATTAGTAAACAACAAATGGCTTACTGGCGCTGGTTATTTTGATTTGTACATGGCGCAACAAGGTTATATAGTATTTACGATGGACAACCGCGGAAGTGATAATCGCGGAAAGAAATTCTGCGATGTGAATCACCGACAATTAGGCGTTAACGAAATGGCCGACCAAATGAAAGGGATCGAATTCCTGAAATCAAAATCTTTTGTCGATGCTGATAAAATTGGAGTATTTGGATGGAGTTTTGGTGGTTATATGACAACCACTTTAATGACAAACCAAGCTGATACATTTAAAGTAGGTGTTGCCGGAGGCCCAGTAATCGACTGGAAATATTATGAAGTTATGTATGGCGAAAGATATATGGATACTCCACAGGAAAACCCAGAAGGGTATGCTAAAACTTCTTTAATAGACAAAGCAAAAAACTTAAAAGGTCGATTATTAATCATTCATGGTGCTCAGGATCCGGTTGTAGTGCAACAAAACAGTATGAATTTTATTGAAGCCTGCATCAAAGCTGGAAAACAAGTCGATTATTTCTTATATCCTAACCACGAACATAATGTAGGCGGTTATGACAGAATTCACATGTATGCTAAAATTGCTGATTATTTTAATACCCATTTGAAAAAATAAACAGCATTTAAAACTATAAAATCCCGTCCTTTTCTAATTAGGACGGGATTTTTTTATGTTTTACATATAAAAATCAATTGAAACAAGACATAAGACTTTTTACTTATTTTTTTCTTAGAATAAATGCGCAGGCATCTCCTAAATCTTTTTGATTTAACTCTTTAGTTTGTTGTTTGAATGATTGTATTTGATCCGCTGAAAAAATAGAACTATTTGCTTTAGGATCAGTTAGCGGAATATTTTTCAAATAACGTTCACTTCCTAAAAACTGAAATACTGTTGCGTCATAAATTACTTTTTCTACTTTCAATCCTGTTTTTTCTGCTAAGTATTGTATACTTTCTTGGGAATGTAAAAAAAAGTGTCTAGGAGCATCTAGTTGTACCCAATTTTCTTTATAGTGCTGCCAGGCATATGAAGAAACGGTAGGAATTCGGATTATGCAATAGCCATTTTGATGGAGCAAGTTAGATACTGATTGAAGAGTTTCCAATGGGTCTGACATATGTTCAAAGGAGTGATGAAACATGATAACATCGTATTTCTCTTTGACATCATGGATTGCTTTTTTATAGATATTTAAATTGTTCTTGTATTGAATGTCTTTTTCTAAGTAGGGATCAATCCCAGTTAGCTTATTTAATCCCAATTTTTGAAGCAACAAAAGAAATTTTCCGCTACCACAACCAACGTCAAGTATGCTAGTATTTTTTGTTATTGAAATTTCAGAAAGACTATTAAGATGCAAGTTTGTACTTGGTAAATAGTTCAACAATAGTTTCCCTATAAATCCCTTTTTAAAAATGACATAGCGGTCTCTTGTCTTTTTTATGATTTCATTCAACTTCGATTTTGCATAAGGAAATGTAGTGGTATAACTGTAATAATTAGACGGATAATATTTGTTCATATTATCTGGTATATCCGCTATTTGTAGACACTGGCATTGTTGACACTGAAAATATAAAAACTCATCTCTGAATCCAAACATCATTTCTTTAACTTTATATTGTTCCAGATTAGTAGTATTTCCACAAATTTTACATTCCATACAGGGGTTATTATAAGTTGATTTTATTTTTTTTTTACTTTTTCTTTTGGCTCATTTATTTGCAATACCCTTTATCAATAAAACAAAGGAGAAGCTTGGTTTAATTGCATTACACAAAAAAATATTCTAACTGACTTTTTTTACTTCAAACAACTTTTCAAAATCGTCACCGGATGTTGAGCCTCACGACTGGTTCCGTCAAAAATCTGATGACGGCAAGAAGTTCCAGCAGCTGAAATGGCCACATTTTCATCGGTGGCTCTAATCTTTGGGAATAAGGTATCTTCCCCCATTTTCATACTAATATCATAATGTTCGGCTTCGTAACCAAAAGAACCTGCCATCCCACAACAACCGGAATTATAAATAGTAACGCTATTATTTTTTGGGACATTCAGCATTGTAAAAGTTGCTTCGACCGTGCTCAACGATTTTTGATGGCAATGTCCGTGAATTTTAATTTGTTTTTCCTTAGTCGAAAACTGTCCGGCATGGATATGTCCGACCAAAATTTCTTTTTTGAAAAATTCTTCAATGGTAAAAACATTTTTAGCCAATTGTTGCGCTTTTTCCTTGTCCTCAGCCAGTCGTAAATATTCATCTCTGAAAGTTAAAATCGCCGACGGTTCGATTCCTATCAAGGGGCAATCGCTGGTAATAATTGAAGCAAAAGTCGCCACATTTTTTACAGCTATCATTTTAGCCTCTTCCAGAAAACCTTTGGACAAATAGGCTCTTCCGCTTTCTTCGTGTTCTACTGTAATCACTTCATAACCTAAAGAAGTCAACAATTCGAAAGCATCAATACCAACATTCACATCATAATAATTGGTAAATTCATCACAAAACAAGACTAGCTTTTTAGAATTGTTATTGCTATTAACTTTATTATTACTCAACCATTTTCTAAACGTTTCTTTGGCCAAATGCGGTACGGTTCGTTCCGGAGCAATTCCCATTGCTTTTTTTACTAATCCAAGATTAGAAATTGCATTAGTCAACGAAGGGAACATACTTCCCATTTTGTTCATTTTAGCATTGTTGGCAAACAATTTATTGCGCAATGAAAAACCATTAGTTTTTTGGTATTGGTACAAAAATTCGGCTTTTAAAGTTGCCACATCAACATTAGACGGACATTCACTGGCACAGGCTTTACAACTCACACACAATTCAAAAACCTCGTATAATTCCTTATGATTGAATTTATTTTCTTTGTCCGAATGCGTTAAATATTCACGTAACGCATTTGCTCTGGCTCGAGTAGTATCTTTTTCATCTCTCGTCGCACGATAACTCGGACACAAAGTTCCTCCTGCCGAAGGTAATTTTCGGCAATCACCGGAACCGTTGCATTTTTCAGCAGCTCTTAAAATCCCCAAACTATCCGAAAAATCCTGAATGGTTTTGATATCCGGTTCTACTCTGCCCGCTTCAAAACGGAAATTTTCGTCCATTTTCAAAGCATTGACAATTTTTCCCATATTCAACACCGAATTCGGGTCGAAAGCTAATTTCAGTCTTTTGAGCAGTTCGTAGTTTTTTTCGCCAATCATAAAGGGCAAAAACTCTCCACGTACAATTCCATCTCCATGTTCCCCACTCAAAGAACCTCTATATTTTTTAACGATATGAGCTACTTCGGTGGCAATATTTCGAAACTGATAAACGCCTTCTTTGGTCTTTAAATTCAACACCGGACGTAGGTGCAATTCTCCTGCTCCTGCATGCGCATAATAAATCGCCGATTGTCCGTGACGTTCCATCATCGCCGAAAAATCGGCTATATAATTAGGTAAATCACTCAATTCTACTGCGGTATCTTCAATAGAATCGGCCGCTTTATCATCGCCAACGATACTTCCTAAAAGTCCCAAACCGGCTTTACGCAATTCGTTTACTTTTTCAATATCGGCTCCGTATAATTTTGGCGAAGCATACCCAAAATTAGCAACTTCTAAATCTCGTATTAAATCATCCGCTTGTTTTTCGGCTTCCTCCATACTAATGTAGGAACCTACTTCAAACATCATAATCGCTTTGGGTTCGCCCTGAATAAAGAAACGGTTTTTACTCTGCTCTTTGTTGTGTTTGGTACAATCCAAAATGGTATCATCAATCATTTCGCAGGTATACAAATGATGCTTCATGGCCACCATAACCGCCTCCAAACTTTCCTGAATACTGTCAAAATGCGTCACCACCATAATATTATTTGACGGTGGTAAATCATCCACTTTCAAAGTCACTTCGGTAGTAATTGCCAAGGTTCCTTCGCTTCCGCAAAGTAATTTGCCCACATTTATCGTAGGTTCCGTTCCGCCAAACAAATCCGATTGCAACAACACATCTACCGCATAACCGGTATTGCGTCGATGGATTTCAGGTTTTGGAAATTCTTTAATTATTTCCTGCTGATGGGCTTCATTGGATAACTCTTCATAAAGCTTTCTATAGATAGCACTTTCTAAAGAATCTCCTTTGGTTTTTTCCAAAAATTCCGCTGAAGTAATGGTATTAAAAATGGCTTTAGAACCATCAGCCAGCACGGCTTTAATTTCCAAAATTTTATCCCGGGTAACTCCGTATCGTATAGAAGTTGTTCCTGAAGAGTTGTTTCCTACCATTCCTCCAATCATACAACGATTAGAAGTAGATGTATTAGGACCAAAAAATACCCCATGAGGCTTTAAATACAAATTCAACTCATCCCGAATCACTCCCGGTTGTACTGTTACTGTTTTATTTTCAGCATCAAAGCCAATAATTCGGGTAAAATATTTCGATACATCCACCACAATACCGTCTCCAATAGTTTGTCCTGCCAAAGAAGTACCGGCAGTTCGGGGAATCAAAGTAGTTTTATGTTCATTGGCAAATTTTACCAAACGAACGATGTCTTCTACCGATTTAGGCAAGGCCACCGCCAAAGGAATGATACGATAAGCCGAAGCATCCGTAGCATATAAAGTTTTATGAAGATTATCAAATAAAAGTGTTCCTTCTAACGATTGGGCTAATTGCTCTAAAGCTTGTGAATTAGACATAACAGCGTGCTTTTTGGTGTATTTTTAATAGCGTTTTAAAAAATTATTTGACAAATATAAAGATATCCGTTTTTAAAAAATACAAATAAACTATTTAATATTTTTAGCATTTTAATTATTAAAAATTGCTGAATCATTTTACTGCAAATGCGCAAATTTGAAAATATTTTTCTAGTTGTATTCATCGCCTTTGGCAATATTTATACATCAAAGCTTATAAAATTACTTACATCATGAAATTTTAATTAGTTTTAAAATTTGAGGTTATTAAAACAATCTATATGTTTTTAACTGAAAGAAAAAAACAGTACTTTTTGTTTTGGCAAAAAAATTGTAATACTTAAAACAACAGGAAAATTAATCCTAATTTATCTGCTAAACTTCGCTAAAAAAACTATTTTTGGTAACTGTTAAAAAAACAACTTTTTCAATGAGTCACAAAATTCTAATTTGCTTATTTCTCTCGGTTTTATCGCTTTCTTTTGGCTTTTGCCAAACACCAAAAACTACTAATCCAAAAAACGAATTCAGAGCTGTTTGGATTGCAACTGTTGCCAATATTGACTGGCCAATAAAAAACACTGATGCTGTCGAAAAACAAAAAACCGATTTCATTGAAATTTTAAATACCTATCAAAAACTGAATTACAATGTGGTCATAGTGCAAATTCGCTCTTGCGGAGATGCTATGTATCCTACTAATTTAGCGCCTTGGTCTAAATATTTAACTGGAAAACAGGGGCAGGCTCCTACTCCATTTTATGACCCGTTAGAATGGATGATTAATGAAGCACATCAAAGAGGTTTTGAGTTCCACGCTTGGTTCAATCCTTATCGTGCATCAATGGATTTGAACACAGCTGAATTAAGCCGAAGCCACGATATCATCAAGCATCCGGAATGGATGATTAAATATGAAGGTAAATACTATTACAATCCGGCTTTACCTGAAGTTCAGTCATTTTTAATTAGTGTAATCGAAGAAGTTGTGACTAAATATGATATTGATGCTGTACATTTTGACGACTATTTTTACCCATATAGAGTACCCGGAAAAGCTTTTAATGACATAGCTTCGTATAAAAAATATTCAAAAGGTATGGGACATGAAGATTGGCGCCGTGACAATGTCAATACTTACCTAAAAAACACTTACGCAGCTATTAAAAAAATTAAACCTTGGGTTCAATTTGGCATTAGTCCTTTTGGTGTTTGGAGAAACAAATCAGTAGACCCAAAAGGATCTGACACACAGGCAGGACAAACCAATTATGATGATTTGTACGCCGATCCAATGGCCTGGATGGAAGGAAATTATATCGATTATCTTTTACCTCAATTGTATTGGAGCATCGACCATCCGAAAGCTTCTTATGCCAAATTATCTAAATGGTGGTCAGAAAACACTAATAAAAATGCCGCGCTTTACATTGGAAACGGAAGCTATAAAATCAACACCGATTCGGATAAAAAATGGTTCAATCCAAATGAAATTCCAAACCAAATTGACCTGACACGTGGTTTTTACAATATTAAGGGAAATGCTTTTTTCAGTGCCAAAGCTTTTGTTAACAAAAACGATGCGGTTACTCAATTGCTAAAAGAGAACCAATACCAATATCCGGCCTTACCTTATGTGGTACCAAATTCCAGAAGAGAAGTTCTTGATATTCCTGCTATTAGTAATATCAACAACCAAAATGACAGTACAGAAGTTACACTTAGATTTCCAACACAAAGTAAAATTCGCTATGTTATCGTTTACGGTACAACAAATAAAAATCTGATTAATGTAAATGACCCAAGTCAGATTATAAACAAAATAGCGTTTAAAGAAACTAAAGACAGCATCGCTATCAAAATACCAAAACTCTATTTGGAAAAACACAATAATTGTGCATTAACTTTTGTGGATTATTTTGGAAATGAAAGCCAGGCCACTTTATTAAAAGTAAATAATAAAAACTTAAAAACGAATGAAGACAGATAATCAACCATGGTATTGGATTCCTTTATTAAATTTTGCTTCGGGGTTCCCGTATGTAATTATCATTTCAGTTTCGGTATTAATGTACAAAAACCTTGGAATCAGCAATGAAGATATTGGTTTATATACCAGCTTATTATACCTACCTTGGGTAATAAAACCTTTATGGAGTCCGTTTATTGACCTTCATGGCACCAAAAGAAAATGGTTTTTAATTATGCAATTGCTTATTTCGATTGCCTTTTTAATTGTTGGATTTATTATTCCAACCAGTCAGTTTTTCATTTTGAGTTTAGCTATTTTTTGGGTCGCAGCCTTTGCTTCGGCATCGAATGATGTAGCCAGTGACGGTTTTTATTTATTGGCTTTGACTAAAGATCAGCAATCTTTCTTTTTAGGAATCCGAAGCACATTTTACAGAGCATCGATGCTTACCGGAAACGGACTAATTATTCTTTTGGCTGGTTATTTGGAAAAAGAATTTGGTGACAACCAAAAAGCCTGGTCTTATACGATGATTTTAGTTGGTTTAGTGATGTCTTTTTTAACGGTTTATAACTATTTTGCTACACCAAAAACCGAATTAGCAGTTCCAAAAAAAGAAACTGAAGAGAAAAATTTCGCTACTGTTTTTGCTGATTTTTTTAAGAAAAAGCAAATCGGACTAATTCTGGCTTTTATCCTTTTATTCCGTTTGGGAGAATCACAATTATTAAAAATGCTGACTCCGTTTTTAGTTGATAAAACGGATGTTGGCGGATTGGGATTAGAAACCGAAGATGTTGGAATCATCTACGGAACCTTCGGATTGATTGCGCTTACTATTGGTGGAATCTTGGGTGGAATAGCCATTTCTAAACAGGGTTTAGGAAAATGGATGCTACCAATGATTTTAACCATGCATTTGCCTATTATTGGTTTCATTTTACTTGCTCATTTTCATCCGGCTTCAGTTTACTACGTTTATGCGGTAGTTATTTTAGAACAGTTTGGCTATGGATTCGGTTTTGCCGCCTTTATGATGTATTTGATTTATGTTGCTGAAGGCGAATCGAAAACTTCCCATTATGCCATTGCTACCGGTTTTATGGCTTTGGGAATGATGCTTCCAGGAATGCTTAGTGGCTACATTCAGGAATACTTAGGATATGGTAATTTCTTTATTTGGGTATTTCTGGCTACTATTCCAGGATTAATTTTGTCAAGATTCATAGAATTTCCTAAGGATTTTGGTAAAAAGACAGAAGAAAAAAAATAAATGGGACACAGATTTCACTGATGCAACAGATAAACACAGATTTTTTTTTTTACACTTAAAATAATTAATCTGTAAAATCCTTTTAATCTGTGGTTAAAAATTTAATTCGCATAGCGAATAATTAAAAAAGATCAATGACATTAGAACAAAAAATAGGACAATTCTTTTTTCCTGCGGTTTTTATAAATGACACTGAAGAAAACATTCAGGCAACTGAAGAATTAATTAAAAAATACAATATTGGCGGATTGACATTTTTTCACAGTCGCGCCAGTGCTGCAACGAATTACGAAGCCAAGCAGAAAATCACTTTTAACGATGATAGTTATGCCCGTTTAAAAGAATTAATTATTCGTTATCAAAAATGTGCTACTACTCCCCTTTTAATGAGCATTGATGCCGAATGGGGATTAGCCATGCGAGTGGAAAAAACACCACAATATCCTTATGCCATTACGCTGGGAGCTTTGCCAGAAGAGCAAAAAGGATTGGTTTACGAAGTAGGAAAACAAATCGCCTTAGACTTAAAATCGGCTGGGATTCATTATAATTTAGCTCCATTGGCCGACATCAACAACAATCCAAATAATCCGGTTATTGGGTATCGTTCTTTTGGTGAAAACAAAGAAAAAGTAGCCGATTTTGCATTGGAATATTTACGCGGAATGAGTGATGCCGGTGTTTTAGGATGTTTAAAACATTTTCCGGGTCATGGAAATACCAATGTCGATTCGCATTTGGGATTGCCTGTTTTAGAAGAAAACTTAGAACAATTGTTGGCTAACGAATTGTATCCTTTTATCAAAGGAATTGAAAACAATGTCGACTCCATTATGATTGGACATTTGGCGGTGCCAGCTTTGAATGAAGGGAAAAATACTTCGGCAACCTTGTCGCAAAATATCATTCAGAAATTGCTGAGAGAACAATTAGGATATGATGGTTTGGTTATTTCGGATGCGTTGAACATGCACAGCGTTTCCAAATTATATGAAACAAAAGGCCAACTGGAATGGGAAGCTTTCAATGCCGGAAACGATGTACTTTGTTTTGCCGAAAATGTTCCCGAAGGAATTCAGGCGATTTTAGAAAATGCTTCTCCGGAAAGAATTGAAGAGAGTTTCAATCGAATTATCAAATGCAAGGAAAAAGTAGGTTTATTCCATTTGGAACAAGAAAACAACTACACTCTGAATTTTGAAAAGGCCTCTCAACTCAATAAACAAATTGCCAAATTCAGTATTACTAAAATTCGGGATCAAATTGATTTTGAAACCATCAAAAATGCCAGTCAGGAACAAAATATTGCGTTGCTTTCTTTATATAAATCAGCCAATAATGATTTTGCAAGCATGATTCAGGCGGCTTTAAACTGTGCCGAAATAAGCATTGAATCGGTTGAAGATATTGATTTTCAAGTTTTGGAAAATGAACTTAACAATTTTGAATATCTTGCTATTGCTCTATTTGTTCCAAAAGCCAAACCATTAAATCGTTTTGAAATTGATGAAGTTGTTTTCAATTTATTAGAAAAACTATTACTAACTAAAAAGTGTATGATTTATATTTTTGGAAATCCTTATGTATTGCCGTTAATTCCTAATTTGAGTAAGGCTGTAAAATTAGTCCAGGTATATCAGGATTTTAGAGAATTCCAAACTTATGCCGCACATCAATTTTTATCGGATTCAGAATGCTCAGGAAAATTACCCGTTGCTATTGAACTTCAATAAAATAAACATTTGAAAAGCATTAAAATAGTTAAACTTTATCGTTAAATAAATATTAATAATCAACTACTATTAAAAAAAGTCTTTTTTAGATTTACTTTTGCATCAAACAAATAATAACTTTTAAAATAAATAATATGTCTTTAGTAGGAAAAAAATTCCCAAGTATTGCAGTTGACGCCATTTCTGAAATGGGTGATAACTTAAAAATCAACATCTTTGAAGAAGCAGTAAACAACAACAAAAAAGTACTTTTATTCTGGTACCCAAAAGATTTTACCTTTGTTTGTCCAACTGAATTACACGCTTTTCAAGCAGCTTTACCAGAATTTGAAAAAAGAAACACAATCGTAATTGGTGCTTCATGTGACACTAACGAAGTTCACTTTGCATGGTTAAACACTCCAAAAAACAACGGAGGAATCGAAGGTGTAACTTACCCACTTTTAGCAGATACAACTAGAAACTTATCTAGTATCTTAGGAATTTTAGATATCGAATCTTCTGAGTATAATGAAGAAACTGATACTGTACTTCTTGAAGGTTCTAACGTAACTTACAGAGCTACATACTTAATTGACGAAACTGGAAAAATTTTCCACGAAAGCGTAAACGATATGCCATTAGGACGTAACGTTAACGAGTACTTACGTATGGTGGATGCTTACACGCACATCCAACAAAAAGGTGAAGTTTGTCCTGCTAACTGGGAAGCTGGTAAAGAAGCTATGACTGCTGACAGAAACAGTACTGCTGCTTACTTAAGCGCTAACTAAGAAATAAAATTTCCAAATTTTAAAAATTCCAAATTCCAATTTTGGGATTTGGAGTTTTTTCTAAAACAATCACTAACATTCCAAAAAAAAGAATTTACCAAATTCAATCGCAAGATTTGGAATTTGGAATTTATAATGTTGGAATTTAAATTAAAAGATATGTTAATCGAATTAAATGAAGATACTTTAGCCAATTTAGTGGCTGAAAACGAAAAAGTTGTAGTTCAATTTTCGGCTTCATGGTGTGGAAATTGCCGTATTATGAAACCAAAATTCAAAAAACTGGCTACAGAAAACGAAGCAATCACTTTTGCACTTGTTGATGCTGAAAATTTTCCGGAATCAAGAAAATTAGCTAATGTAAGTAACTTACCAACCTTTGCTACTTTCGTAAACGGAAAATTGGTAAACGAAACTCAAACTAACAAACAGGAAGTTTTAATTGACTTAGTAAACGAAATTGTTTAACAAATCGATTCAATACTTCTAATTTCTAACTTCTCACTTTATGAAATTACCCGTAATAAAACACTTAACACAGTTTATCGAAGAAAACGATCAGGATTATATCATCGAAACTATCGAAGTTCTGGAAGCTTTGACCGAAGTTTCTTCTTTGAAAGACGAAGAATTAGATGTGATCGGTGAATTAATTTCGAATATGTACGGCGCTTTAGAAGTTCACAAGTTAATTCAAAACGGAACTGACAAGAAAGAAGCGCTCAACAGTTTTATGAAAAGAGTATTAGGCTCTATAGATAAATAGTCCTTTTCAAACCCTAAAAATAGCTTAAAAATGCCTCTTAACGAGTTGCATTTTTTTGCGTTTAAAGCTATTTCTCAATCTTTCATTGAGTTAAAACCTTTCCTTTATTGATTTAAAATCTTAAATCAGAAATCCTTATTCTTAAATAATTTTCATACTTTTGAGCCTCATTAAAAAATTTAATTATGGCTTCAATTACATTAGGAGGAAATCCAATAAACACTGCAGGTGAATTACCAAAAGTAGGTACAAAACTTGCTGATTTCAAATTAGTAAAAAACGATCTTTCTGTTGCTTCTTTAAGCGATTTTGACGGAAAAAAATTAGTTTTAAATATCTTCCCTAGTATCGATACCGGAACTTGTGCTACTTCAGTAAGAAAATTTAACGAAGCTGCTGCTAAATTAGACAACACTACTGTATTGTGTATCTCAAGAGATTTACCATTTGCTCAAAAACGTTTTTGTGGAGCTGAAGGAATCGAAAATGTAGTTAATTTATCTGACTTTCAAGAAGGATCTTTCGGAAAAACAAACGGTTTAGAAATCGTTGACGGACCTTTGAAAGGATTACACTCAAGAGTATTAATTGTTGCAGACGCGGACGGAACAATTTTACACACAGAGCAAGTTGCAGAAATTGCTAACGAACCAAATTACGAAGCTGCCTTAGCGGTACTTTAATCTTTAATAAATGGCTTTTCAAAAAGATAATACCTTTATTACTGGTAGATTTAAAAGTGTTGGCTTTGCCGTAAAAGGTGCCATAAAGCTCATCACTACCGAACACAGTGTGATGGTTCAATCATCATTAGGAGTAATCCTTACTATAGCAGGTTTTATTCTTGGATTTAATCAAACGGAATGGTTATTTCAAACTTTTGCTATTGGATTAGTTTTAAGTATTGAAGGATTGAATACTGCAGTTGAAAAAATTGCCGATTTTATTCATCCGGATTACCACGAAAGAATTGGTTTTATAAAAGACATTGCGGCTGGTGCTGTTTCTTTTGCAGCATTGACAGCGATAATTATTGGTTTAATAATATACGTACCTCACTTCATTTAAGAGGTTTAGTTACATTAATAGAATGGCAAAAACAACAAAAAAAGAGACTTTAGACCCGAACAACAATTCCAAAACTAAAGTTTTTAAATCATGGGAAATGTCTAAACAGCATAAAACTATTTTAGGCTGTTTGCTCATCTTATTCTCTATAGCTTTATTAGTTGCTTTTGTATCTTTCTATGTTTATGGACAAGAAGATCAAAGTGCAGTTCTTGAATTATCAAACAGAACTGAAATAGTTAAAAATTGGCTGGGGAAGTTTGGTGCTTACCTGGCCAATTTAATCGTTTACCAAGGATTTGGACTAGCTTCATTTCTTTTTGTTCGTTTGTTATTCTTAAGCGGAATCTTTTTAATCCTTGGACTTTCGGCAAGAAAGCTAAAAAACATCTGGTTTTGGGATTTATTTGTAATGATTAATTTATCCGTTCTATTAGGCTTTTTTGCAACTTCATTACCTGAATTAGGTGGAATCATCGGTTACGAATTGAATTTATTCTTACAAGATTACATTGGTAAAACCGGAACACTGTTGCTACTCATCTTTGGCTTAGTTATTTATGTTATTTTCAAAATGAAATTATCTCCTGAAAAGATTCAGTCTTTTTTTGAAAACAACAAAAAAGAAATTACCCCTGTAGAAGATAACAGTATCACAGACAACAGTTCAATATCTGATAGTGCTTATAATCTGGAAGAATTTGCTGTACCTGAAGAAGAAGAAATTATTGAAGAACCGGTTGTTGAAAAAATTCCTGAATTCAAATTATCTCAATTTGAAATCAATAAAGAAGCGCTAAAACCGACAATTAATCATGCTTCAGAAATTAATTTAGATCCTATTTCTAAATCACTTCCTGTTGAAAAAGTTGCTGCCGTTCCTGTAACAATAAATGAAGATTTTGTAATCGAAGCCGCTTCTGAGGAAGAAGTAGTTGAAGAAAACTTAGCAGCCCGTTTGGTTTCTGATTTTGGCTTGTTTGACCCAACATTGGACTTATCAAACTATAAATTCCCAACCATTGAATTATTAAAAGAATATTCAACCGGAGGAATTACTATCAATCAGGAAGAGTTAGAAGAAAATAAAAACCGAATTGTAGATACACTTCGCAATTACAAAATTGAAATTGCACAAATTAAAGCTACGGTAGGTCCTTCGGTAACTTTATACGAAATTGTTCCTGAAGCAGGTATCCGAATTTCTAAGATTAAAAGCTTAGAAGACGATATTGCCTTATCACTTTCAGCACTTGGAATTCGCATCATTGCTCCTATTCCTGGGAAAGGAACCATTGGTATCGAGGTACCTAACAAGACTCCTACTATGGTTTCCATGAAAAGTGTTATTGGTTCGGCTAAGTTTCAAGAAGCTGAAATGGAACTTCCTGTTGCACTGGGAAAAACCATTTCTAACGAAACTTTTGTTGTTGATTTAGCCAAAATGCCGCACCTATTGATGGCTGGAGCTACCGGACAAGGAAAATCGGTCGGATTGAATGCGGTTTTAACTTCGCTTTTGTACAAAAAACATCCTGCCGAAGTAAAATTTGTATTGGTTGATCCTAAAAAAGTAGAGCTTACTTTATTCAATAAAATTGAAAGACATTATCTGGCAAAACTTCCGGATGTGGAAGATGCCATCATTACTGATAATGCTAAAGTAATCAACACGCTAAATTCACTTTGTGTGGAAATGGACAATCGTTATTCTTTATTAAAAGATGCGATGGTTCGTAACATCAAAGAGTACAATGAAAAATTCAAATCCAGAAAATTAAATCCTGAAAACGGTCACCGATTCCTACCATATATTATTTTAGTAGTCGATGAGTTTGCCGACTTAATTATGACTGCCGGTAAAGAAGTCGAAGTCCCTATTGCCCGTTTAGCTCAGTTAGCCCGTGCTATTGGAATCCACTTGATTATTGCTACACAAAGACCATCGGTAAACGTAATTACTGGTTTAATTAAAGCCAATTTCCCTGCCCGAATTGCTTTTAGAGTAACTTCTAAAATCGACTCCAGAACAATTCTAGACACACAGGGAGCCGATCAGTTGATCGGTCGTGGAGATTTATTATATACTAACGGAAATGATGTCGTTCGTGTACAATGTGCTTTCATCGACACTCCGGAAGTGGAAAAAATCACTGATTTTATTGGTTCCCAAAAAGCTTACGCTACTGCATATCTATTACCTGAATACGTTGGGGAAGAAAATGGCATTAATCTTGATATTGATATTTCCGAAAGAGATGCATTGTTTAGAGAAGCTGCCGAAATTATTGTAAACGCGCAACAAGGATCGGCCTCTTTGTTACAGCGAAAACTAAAATTAGGCTACAACAGAGCCGGCCGATTAATTGATCAACTAGAAGCTGCCGGGATTGTGGGACCTTTTGAAGGTAGTAAAGCCCGAGCTGTAAACATTCTGGACATGCACGCTCTTGATCAATTTTTTAATAATGAAGAAAATAATTAATACAATGAAAAAGTTTATCCAAATTACATTTATCCTATTTATCACTTTCACAACTCAAGCACAAGACAAAAAAGCAAAAAGCCTTTTAGACCAAGTTACTGCTAAAGTAAAAAGCTATAATAATATTGTAATTGATTTTAAATACTCACTTAATAACAGTAGAGAAAATATCAATCAGGACAGTAAAGGAAATGTAACCCTAAAAGGAAATCAATATGTATTGAACTTTATGGGAATGACTAAAATTTTTGACGGAAAAAAAACATACACAATTGTTCCTGAAGATGAAGAAGTAAACATTTCCTCAGTAAATGAAAAAGATGACAATGCCGTAACCCCATCTAAAATGCTTACTTTTTTCAATAGTGGTTACAAATATTCTATGGACATTTTACAAAATGTAAAAGGTAGAAAAATTCAATATATCAAATTAATTCCAACTAACGCTAAAGACCAAAGAAAAGAAATTCTTTTAGGAATTGATGTGCAAACAAAACACATTTACAACCTAATTGAAACGGGTAAAAAAGGAACTAAAACTACATTAACCGTTAATTCTTTTAAAACCAACCAACCTTTGTCAAAAAATCAATTTACCTTTGTAGCTAGTAAATACCCAAATTACTACATCAATAAATTAGATTAAGCTTTACGTGAAAATACTCGATAAATACTTATTAAAAACATTTCTGATTACATTTACCACGGTATTTGTAATCTTGTTTTTTATATTCATATTGCAAACTATTTGGCTCTTCATTGCTGAGCTGGCTGGTAAAGATCTTGATGTCCCATTAATTATCAAGTTTTTACTTTTTTCTATGCCAAGAATCATCCCGTTAGTTTTACCTCTTTCGGTACTACTATCCTCAATTATGACTTTTGGTAATCTAGCCGAAAACTACGAGTTTGCTGCCATGAAATCTTCTGGAATTTCTCTGCAAAGAGCCATGAGAGGACTTACTATATTTATAGTATTTCTTAGTGTAATTGCTTTCTTTTTTGCCAACAATGTGATTCCTTATGCCGAATATAAATTTATTAATTTCAGGAAAAACATTGCCCAATTAAAACCTGCAATGGCTATTACCGAAGGGCAATTTAGCGACGTGGGTTACTACAATATTAAAGTCAATAAAAAATCAGGAGAAAACGGAAATAAGCTTACCGGAATCACTATTCACAAAAAATCTATGAGTGGTGAAGGTGGAAAAACGGTAATTAAAGCAAAAAACGGCGAATTAATTAGTAGTGAAAAATCAAGTATTTTACAACTTGTACTTAACAATGGTAATTACTACGAAGATATTACTCCTAAAAAATTTGAGGACAGAAAGAAATATCCATTTGCCAAAAGCTCTTTCAAAAAATACATAATCAATATAGACCTGTCTCAACTGAATAAAGTTGATGTTGATGAAGAAAAAGTAACTAATTCAAATACGATGCTAACTGTAAATGAATTAAATTATACTTTGGATTCCTTAAATAAAAATTACAAAACTGAAATCGCTTCTTATTCTGAAAATATAAATCAACGAACTATTATTCAAGATAAGACTTTTGAGAATTTTTCTAATCCAAAATCAATAAAGCCAAAGAAAAAGTTACCATCTGATATTTTATCCCTATATGATAATCGTAAAAAAGTAGAAATACTTACTTCAGCAAGCAGTAATCTTAGTAGCATTGGCTACAGTATCGACGGAAGCAAGTTCAATTTAGAAGCCAAACAAAAAAGTATTAACAGTCACTTATTAGCTTTGTATGACAAATTCGTTATAGCTTACGCTTGTTTGATGATGTTTTTCATTGGCGCACCACTTGGCGCCATCATTAGAAAAGGAGGTTTAGGATTGCCTATTATTTTTGCTGTTTTAATATTTATAACTTTCCACTTCATTAATACTTTTGGTAAAAGATTTGCACAAGAAAACGGTATGACTCCTTTCATGGGTTCTTGGATGTCGTCAATGATATTAACACCTCTTGCTATACTCCTAACCTATCGGGCAACAAACGATATAGGTTTAATTAATATGGACGTGATTTTAGCACCCGTTCAAAAACTATTTCAAAAAATCATAGTTAACAAAAAAACAACTACCTAAAAAAAATGGTCGCAGATAAAATACAACTTAACACAATAGAAGAAGCAATAGAAGATATCCGTCAGGGAAAAATCATTCTGGTTGTTGATGATGAAGACAGAGAAAATGAAGGTGATTTTCTAGCAGCAGCCGAGAAAGTAACTCCTGAAATGATCAACTTTATGGCAACACATGGCCGTGGATTGATTTGTACTCCACTTACTGAAAAACGCTGTAAAGAATTAGACTTAAAACCAATGGTCACTAACAATACTGACCATATGGAAACTGCTTTTACAGTATCAGTCGATTTAAAAGGAAACGGAGTAACAACTGGTATTTCTGCTGCCGATAGAGCCATGACTGTGCTTTCATTAATAGATCCTAAAACAAAACCTCAAGATTTAGCGAGACCGGGACACATTTTCCCTTTAATTGCTAAGGAAGGTGGAGTTTTAAGAAGAACAGGACATACAGAAGCTGCGATAGATTTTGCAAGATTAGCAGGTTTTAAACCTGCAGGTGTAATCGTTGAAGTAATGAACGAAGACGGGACCATGGCTCGTTTACCGCAGTTGGTAAAAATCGCGGAAAAATTTGACATCAAAGTGGTTTCCATTGAAGCTCTCGTGGCTTACAGAATGCAACATGACAGCATCATCGTTAAAAAAGAAGATTTTGACATTAATACACGTTTTGGGACTTTTAGATTACGAGCCTACGAACAAATTACTAATAAACAAATTCATATTGCGCTAACCAAAGGAACTTGGAACACCGGAGAGCCTATCTTAACAAGAATCCACTCTTCTCAGGTTAATAACGATTTACTAGGTACTTTAACAAACAACGTTGACCAACAATTAGACGATATGTTTAAAATAATCAACGAAAATGGTCGTGGAGCCGTTATATTCATTAATCAGGATATGTCTGCGGTTAATTTACTGAATCGTATTACCGAACTGAAAGGATTACAAGCAGAAGGAACAATGAAGGCTCCAAAAGTAGTTATTGATATCAAAGATTACGGAATTGGAGCTCAAATATTACATGACATTGATATTTCTAAAATACGCTTAGTTTCAAATAGCACCCAAACTAAACGTGTAGGAATGATTGGTTATGGACTTGAAATCACCGAATATGTTAACTATTAAAACATAATTCCAGAACACAAAAAAGAAGTAACTCACAGATAATAAAACACTTAAATACAGCTACTAAAAAATAGCTGTTTTTTTATTCGAATATATTTTTTTATCCAAAAAAGCTTTTTATATTTGCACTCGCAATCAGAAAATGATAGCAACTTACTGGAGAAATGGCAGAGTGGTCGAATGCGGCAGTCTTGAAAACTGTTGACTGTAACAGGTCCGGGGGTTCGAATCCCTCTTTCTCCGCGAAAAGGACAACAAAACGCCGTAATACTTATGTATTACGGCGTTTTTTTTATACAAGACGAAACACTTATAGTTAACCAACTAAAATACTAACTATTTTTGGTTGGTTAACAAACTCAATTCATTAATTCACTAACAGAAAGTTCAAGAGCTTTCTGGGTAATATTGCAGCTATCGAAATGTTGTTTTCTAATACGTTCAAGAGCATTAAAAATAGTCACTGAAGCATCTTTAAAAATGGAAACATCTGTTATTTCTGCATCACCATTCATTAGGAAAGCAAATACTCTGGCCATTCCGCAATTAGCAATAAAATCAGGTATTACAGTCAATTGGTTATCAGCATACGCCAAGGTTTCTCCAAAAAATATTTCTTTGTCATTGAAAGGAACGTTTGCTCCACAGGAAATAATTTCCAAACCATTTTTTACTAAACGTTCTAATTGTGATTTTTCTACTAATCTAGACCCTGCACAAGGAACAAAAATATCCGCAGGAACATCCCAAATTGTTTTGTTAGCCGTTTCAAAATCAATTAATTGTTCATTAAGAAGTCCTTCTTTAAAAAACTTTTCTACTTCTTCTTTAGAAAAACCATCAGCATTAATCAAAGCGCCTCTGATATCAATAATTCCAACAATAATCACTCCTAATTGAGACAAATAATAACCGGTAGCAGCACCTACATTACCCCATCCCTGAATAATTGCTTTTTTACCCGCTAATTCTTTATCCCACAAATCATGATAATGCTTTATAGATTCTGAAACACCATAACCGGTAATCATATCAGCAATAGTAAACTTACCTTTTACATCTGGTGTAAATGCAGCATCTTCAATCACTTTAGAAACACCTAATCGAAGTTTGCCAATTTTATGAACTTTTTGAGCTTCATCCGGCTGATAATAACCATTAACAATTCCTTCCTGTGGATGCCATAAACCATAACCTTCAGTAATTGGGATTACATCATGAATTTCATCAACATTCATATCACCACCAGTACCATAATAACTCTTTAACAAAGGCATTACTGCACGATACCATCTTTTAAGAACCTCTTCTTTCCTAGGATCCTTAGGGTCAAAATTAATTCCTGATTTAGCTCCACCAATAGAAGGCCCTGAAACCGTAAACTTTATTTCCATAGTTTTTGCCAAAGAAACAACTTCTTGGCGATCTAATCCTACGCGCATTCGGGTTCCCCCGCCTGCAGCTCTACCTCGAAGTGAGTTAATTACCATCCAACCTTCTGCACCAAGCTCCTTGTCTTTCCATTCAAAAACAATCTCAGGTGCTGTTTCCTCAAATTTTTTGAGCAATTCCATCATTATTAATTTTTACTGTTGTTAATAAGCCAAAATTACCTGAAAAACACGCTAAAACACACCTTGCATCTACAAAATGAGTATTTCAAAGAAAATACAACAACAAAAAACTATTTTTAAAGAAAAAAGTCTAATTTTAGACATTGAAATATCCATAACACTTAATCTTTTTTCTGCACATGTCACTTACACTTGATACTATCGACAAAAAAATATTAAATATCCTTCAGGAAGATGGAAAAATAACTACCAAAGCATTGGCTGATCAACTAGGAATGACTACCACCCCTATTTTTGAACGCATCCGTCGAATGGAAAAACATGGCATTATAGACAAATATGTTTGTTTACTGCAACCCAAAAAAATAGACCGAAAACTCATTGTTTTTGCTTCAATATCAATAAAAAACCACGGAGTTATACATGTAGCTGATTTTATTAGAGAAATGAATAAAACTCCCGAAGTAATGGAGGTTTATCACATAGGAGGTAATTAGGCATATTCATAATACCTCAATCTATTGTTTTTCATAAAAATAGGTATTATATTAGAAGAAACAAACCCCGAAATTGCTCAAAAGGAGTCAAAAACGGGGTTTTCTTTTATAGTGTGATG
>NZ_JBBYHU010000014.1:0-78619 GCF_038289905.1 Flavobacterium flavipallidum
TTTTTTAGCCGAAACTATATCTTGAAAAATCTCAAAAAGCAAAAATGACCGATAATGGATATCTAAAATCGGTCATTTTCTTTAATTTTTATTCAAAAGATAGATTACTTCTGAATGTGCCTATTTTGTTTATGAATTTTTTTAAAGAGAATTAAATTAGATGTAATTTCATTCATAATGTTTTGTTCTATTGATTAGAACAGTAAATATGTGTTTTTTATCGATATTTTTTGAAATTCTTGATGCTTTATTTCTTACATTAGCTTTAAATTACTTAAGTATCATCTAAAAATATACGTATGGTAGAAAAGCTACTTTTTTTTGTTAAAAATCATTTTGTAAAAGTATCGTTCTTTTTTCTAATTTTTTTTTCTACAAATAGTTATTCGCAATGTGCAGGAACTAATGGCAGTTTGACGATTTGTAATATTCAGGATCCGGCAAATCAAAATATCAATCTTTTTAGTCTTTTGGGAGGTAGTCCTACGACAGGAGGTGCTTGGATCGATAATTCAAAACCAGTTGGTAATAATAGTTTTGATGGTTATGTTAATGCTCAGACTTTACGAAATAGTGGGGTTTATACTTATACCTATGTGCAAAATCCTTCAAGTTGTACTAATAATACCGCTACTGTTACCTTAAAAATTGGTCCATATTCAGGTGTTCCGAGTCCAAATGTTTCTACCTGTGATGATGTAGAGTCGTTTAGTTTATTTCAGGCTTTTGACGGGACAAAATTACAACCGCAACTAAATGGACAATGGACAGCAAACACCAATTCAGCTTCCTTATCAGGTAGCACCATAAAACCTTATGTTTTAGGAGAAGGTACTTATTCATATACCTATACTATTCCAGCATTAGATAATTGCCCGGAACAATCGGCTTCAATTATTGTTTCAATTTTTAGAAAACCAGCTTCAGGTTCACCCTTAGATATACAGGTTTGTAGTACAGTTGATTTAACACAATATAAAAGTATTAACCTAAATGATCGATTAGTAGGAGAAGATGCCGGAGGTTTTTGGTCAGAAGCTTCAGGAACAAATGAATTATCTCAAACATATAACATAATTGATTTAGAACACATCTATCAAACTTTAGGTGCCGGAACTTATAATTTTGTTTATACGGTTACATCCCCAAATCCAATTTGTACAAGTTCACAATCAATAGTTGAAATTATTATTGAAGATCCAATAGATTTTACAGGCTCAACCTTAACGGTGAATTCGGATATTTGCGAAAACCAAATTGCAACGGCCAATTATTCGGCAACAATAACTAAAGGGCCTAATAATGTTCCAAATGGAAGTTACGATGTTTATTATACAATTGATAACGGAACGACTACAAAAAATCTGACTGCTACGGGTAACTTTACTAATGGTACTTTTTCTTTTGTTGTTGACCGAGCTAATTTACCGGCTGTAGGGAGTTATATTTTTACTGTTACCAATATTGTTATTAGGAATTCAACTGGAATTTGCAACAACGTAATTGGGACAATTACTGATGTTTTGACAATTACTCCTTTTCCAAGACTGGATGCTGCTGTTTTAAAAATTGATCCAGTTTGTAGTGGATTTGATGCTGCAGTAGAATTATCTAATGCAACAAATTTGGCTAATGGAAATTATAGAATTGGCTATACTTTATCAGGAGATAATGTAGCCAGTAATCAGATAATGGATATTACTGTAACTAATGGTGTTTCTGAATTTTTTATTCCGGCCAATTTAATTTCTAATGTTGGTACAAATACGGTATTTAAAATTACGGATATCATTAATTTGGCTACCTCTTGTGCCAATACGGCTAATTTATCTAAAGCATTCACTATTAATCTTTCACCGGATACCTCAGGAATTTCATTAAGTATTGTCAATGAATGTTTAGAAGGAGATACTGTAGTGGAAATAGAAGGTTTAGATAACTTGACCGAAGTAACTTTAGATTATTCTTTATCAGGAGCTAATTCAGCTTTGAATCAAACGGCAATAGTTAAAGTTCAAAATGGAAAAGGTAGTTTTGTAATACCAGAAGCACAATTAGTGAGTTCAGGTACGACTAATTTCACTCTTAACTCAGTAAAAGTAAATCAAGGAGGATGTACTGAGGTTGTAGAAGATAACAATGTTGCTTCTTTTACACTTAATAATTGCAACTTTTTTATACCAGATGGTTTTTCTCCAAACGGTGATGGTAAGAATGATGTATTTAGAATTCTTAATATTCAGTTTATTTATCCGGATTTTAACTTAGATATTTATAATCGATATGGAAATGTTCTTTTTCATGGAGATAAAAACAAGTTAGAATGGGATGGTAGCAATTCTGATTACAAAATTGGTATAGATGGTATAGCGCCAAACGGAGTTTATTTTTATGTCCTTAATTTTAATAAAGGGAATAAAAAACCAATTCAAGGAAGTTTGTACCTAAACCGATAGTTGTTTTTATTACTTAAAATTAAATTTCGAATGAAAAAAATAATACTTAGTATCAGTTTTTTATTGTTTATCCTAAATGTCACTGCGCAGCAAGATCCGGAGTATACGCATTATATGTACAATATGAATGTAATCAATCCGGCTTATGCTACAGGAACTCAAGCTATGTTAGACTTAGGAGTTTTATATCGCTCTCAATGGGCTGGTATGGAAGGTGCTCCAAAAACATATAATTTTTTTGGTCACATGCCTTTAAATAAAAAAGTAGAAATGGGCCTTTCTGTAATTACGGATGATATAGGTAATGGAGCTTTGAAAGAAGATAATTTTTATGCCGATTTTGCTTATGTTCTAAACATGACTTCAACAGCTAAATTATCATTAGGATTGAAAGCCGGCTTTAGTTCATTTAAAACTAATTTTAGTGGTTTTCAATTGGAAACCGGAGACGCTTCTACTGATGAGGCTTTTTCTAATAATTCAAATGAAATGTTTCCTAATATTGGAGTAGGAGCCTATTTTTTCACCAATAATTATTATTTAGGATTATCAGCACCTAATTTACTTTCGTCAAAACATATCGAAGAACGTTCCGGGATAAATGCATTAGGATCCGAAAAAATACATATGTTTTTTACAGGAGGTTATGTTTTTAATTTGTCGGATTCCTTTAAGTTGAAACCTGCTTTTATGACAAAGATTGTTGCAGGTTCAGCTGCTTCATTAGACCTTACTGCCAATGTATTGTTTAATGAAAAATTTGAGCTTGGTGCAGCTTATCGTTTTGATGATTCGGTGAGTGCTTTGATGAATATAAAAGTTTCACCTAGCATAAGTATTGGTTATGCATATGATTACACAACGTCTAATTTGGGTCAGTTCAATTCTGGAACTCATGAAGTTTTTATGTTGTTTAATATTGATTTATTAGGTAAAGGGTTTGATAAATCACCAAGATTCTTTTAATATGATGAAAATGAAAAGAATATATTTATTATTAATTGTATTTAGTATACAATTTTCTCAAGCACAATCTCAGGATTTACAAAGAGCTAAACGTTTATTTGATAGAACATATTACAGTGAAGCTATTCCTGTTTACGAATCCATTAGTAATACGAACCGTTCTTTTGAAGTAGTGAAAAATTTAGCTGATTGTTATTATTATACTAATGATTATGCTAATGCACAAAGACAATACCGTTTGTTGATTGCCCGATTTTCGGATAATTTAGATGGAGATTATTATTTTAAATATTCACAAACTTTGAAAGCGTCTGGTAGTTATGAAGAAGCTACTAAAGTAATGCGTGATTATTTTTTGAAGACCAATAATCAATCCGCTATCGAAAAGCTCGAAAAAGACAATGTCGTTTTAGAGAATATTTCGGCGCTTGGAAATCGATTTGAGATTAAAAATATGGCAATTAATAGTCCTAATTCTGAATTTGGAGCCCTTCAGTATGGGGATAAATTAGTTTTTTCGGCAGTTCCAAGAAAGCCTTTTCTATTTGATAAAGTCTATAAATGGAATAATGAAAGTTATTTAGACTTAATGTCGGTTTCAGTTAAAAGTGTAAATATTGATTCTATCAAGAAATTTTCATTTGAATTAAATACTCCTTTACATGAAGCCAATGCTGTTTTTACTAAAAATGGAAAAACGGTGTATTTTACAAGAAACAATTCAGTTGACGGTGTAAGAACCAGAAATCAACAAAAAGTTACGGTTCTTCAGATTTTTAAAGCAGAATTAATTAATGGAAAATGGCATAATATTACAGCTTTACCTTTTAATAGTGATGATTATTCTGTAGAACATCCTGCTTTAAGTCCAGATGAAAAGACTTTGTATTTTGCTTCAGATATGCCTGGTTCATTAGGTTCATTCGATATTTATAGTGTGTCAATTTTAGGAGCCGATTATGGAACTCCTAAAAATCTTGGACCTAAAATTAATACAGATAAAAAAGAACAATTTCCTTTTGTGTCCAAAGATAACAAACTGTATTTTTCTTCAAACGGACATGCAGGTTTTGGTTTGATGGATGTTTTTGTTTCTGAAATTAAAAATAAAGAATTTGCAACGCCGGTAAATATTGGCTTTCCAGTCAATTCAGGATACGATGATTTTTCATTTGTAATCGACTCAGATAAGCAACATGGTTATTTTGCTTCAAACAGAAAAGGAGGAAAAGGTGGTGATGATATTTATGAAATCAATGAAATTCAACCTTTAGTAGTTGAGGACTGCATGCAGTATATTTCAGGAGTTGTAACTGATGTTGATACAAAACTTCCTTTGGCAAATGCAAAAGTGATTTTGAAAGATACGAAAGCAAAAGAAATTGAAAGTGTTTTGACTTCAGCTGAAGGGAAATTTTCTTTCTCTGTTGCTTGTGAAAAAAGCTATACTGTGTACGCTTCAAAAGAGGAATATACTGATGCCTCAAAATTCCTGAAATTATTTAAAGACAGAAAAAAAATCAATGATGCTTCAATGACACTTAAATCTAAAGAAGTAATTAAAAAAGAAGAATTAGCAATTGTTGAACTAAAGAAAAAAGAAGCGGAAATAGCTGTAAAAAAAGCAATTACAGATGCTGAAATTAAGAAAAAAGAGAAAATTGCTACTATTGTTGAAGTTGAAAAAGATATTGTAAAAGACAACGATAGATTATTGATTAAAACGGATCCAATTTATTTTGATTACGATTTATGGTATATTCGTAAAGAGTCAAAACCAATATTGAATCGTGTGATTGAATTGATGAAAAAATATCCTGATATGGTAGTTGAAATCGGTTCGCATACTGATAATCGTGGAAATGCCAAATATAATTTAGATCTTTCTGCTAAAAGAGCTAATTCTACCAGAGAATATTTTATTAGCCAAGGAATTCCTGCGAAGCAAATTTTTGCTAAAGGTTACGGGGAAACGGTTCAGTTAGTTAAGTGTGAGCCTAGTGAATCTTGTAATGAAGAACAACACGAATTAAATCGTAGAAGTGAGTTTGTGATTAAGAATTTATAAAAGTACTTATTAACTTGTAAAAAAAGGTTTTCAAAAATTTTTTTTGAAAACCTTTTTTTGTGTAAAATCTTATGATTTTTTTATATATTTAAAATCTAATTAATTAACTAAAATTTTATGGAAGAAATTACAACATCAGAAAAACCAAATTTACAATTAACAGATGAATCAAAAGCATATTTGAAAGAAATTGCCAAGTGGGCTTATTTTTTAGCAATACTAGGATTTGTAGGAGTAGGGTTTATGGTTATTTTGGCACTATTTATGGGCACTATTTTTTCAAAATTGGGTGTTTTTGGAGCACGATTTGGAATGATGGAAGGCGGATTTATATCTGTTATTTATTTGTTGTTGGCAGTGCTTTATTTTTTTCCTGTTTATTATTTATTCCAATTTGCATCAAAAGCAAAGGCAGCTTTTTCAATTATGAGTAATGAGAAGTTAACAGAATCTTTAGAATACTTAAAATCTCATTATAAATTTATGGGGATTATGGCTATAATTATATTCTCTTTTTATGGAGTTATATTTTTATTCTCAATCATTGGATTTTTGTTTTCAAGTTTTTAAAACATAGCAATTACATATTTATTTAATCCCAATTCTTATAAAAGGATTGGGATTTTTTTGTAAAAAAAGCTGTATTTAAAGTGTTGTTTTTCAGTGAGTATTGATTTTGTTGTGTGTTATTTTGTTTTTTTTAAATCCAAAGTAAATCTATTCTCGTAAATGTCATTATAACCTAAAATAAACATTTATGAAAACTAGAAAATTTTTATCAGTAGCCTTTTTTGCCCTGGCCTTTGGTTTTAGTTCATTTGCACAAAAAACAGTAATGGTGGGAGGAGCACCCATGTATCCTTCGAAAAACATTATTGAAAATGCGGTTAATTCTAAAGATCACACCACATTAGTAGCAGCAGTAAAAGCAGCAGGATTAGTAGAAACATTACAAGGAAAAGGACCGTTCACCGTTTTTGCCCCAACCAATGCAGCCTTTGATAAGCTTCCGAAAGGGACAGTGGAAACCTTGTTGAAACCAGAGAATTTAAAAACACTGCAAACAATTTTGACTTACCATGTGGTTGCAGGAAAAATGAACGCTGCAGATATTGCAAAAGCTATAAAAGCAGGAAAAGGAAAAGCCACATTGAAAACAGTTAGTGGAGGAACACTAACAGCCTGGATGAAAGGAAGTAAATTATATATTACAGATGAAAAAGGTAATATGTCCGAAGTTACTATTGCTGATGTAAACCAGTCTAATGGTGTGATCCATGTAGTCAATTCGGTTTTATTGCCAAAAGCATAGTTGTTTGTAGTTATTATATATTGGTTGAAAATGAAAACCCATCTTGTCTTAAAAAACGAGATGGGTTTTGTCTTATTTGAAATGCTGAGAATTATCTCAAACTAGCTCCAAGTTCAGTTTCAAAATTCTTTTGCAATTTGCTCATAATTTTATCAATTTGAGCATCTGTAAGTGTTTTGGAATCATCCTGAAGGATAAAACTTAAAGCATATGATTTTTTACCTTCCGGTAGGTTTTTACCTTCATATACATCAAAAAGGTTGATGTTTTTTAGTAAACTCTTTTCTGTTTGTCTTGCAATAGCGTAAATACTGTCGTAGTTTACGTTTTGATCGATCAATAGTGCTAAATCTCTTCTAACTTCTGGATATTTAGTGATTTCGCTGTATTTGATTTTATTTGGAATCGATTTTAAAACATTTTCCCAATTAAAATCGGCAAAGAAAACTTCTTGTTTAATTCCGAAGTGTTTTAGAATAGATTTTTTTACTACACCAAATTCAACCAAAACATTATGTCCGGAAACAATTGCAATTCCTTCAGAGAAAACATCTGATTTTACAGGGTTGTTTTGTGTTTTTTGAATTCCTAATCGGGTAAAAATTCCTTCTACATAACCTTTAAATAAAAAGAAATCAGAAGGTTTTTGAGGGTTTGTCCAGTTTTCCTGATTTCTGTTTCCTGTTAAAAATAGCGTAAGATGTTTGTGTTCTTCGTATCCGGAAAGAAATTTATGGTATGATTTTCCGAATTCGAATAATCTTAAATCGGCATTTTTACGGTTGATGTTGTAAACAATAGCTTCTAATCCTGAGAATAATAATGATTGACGCATAGTTGCCAAATCATTACTTAAAGGATTTAACATGCTTACATTGTGTTCTTCTTTTAGTATTTCTGAAAGCTGAACATAAGAAGCCGTAGTTAATGAATTGGCCATCATTTCGTGGAATCCTTGTGAATTCAGTTGATTAGCAACAATATTTTGAACTTTGTAATCTTCGTTTCTGGGAGCGTTGAAAACAGTAGCGTTTAATTTATTCGAAAAATCAATTTTATTGTAACCGTAAACTCTAAGAATTTCTTCAATAACATCAATTTCTCTTTGTACATCTACTCGGTAAGCAGGAATGGTTAATCCTAAACCAGCATCAGAAACGCTATTGATTTTAATATCTAAAGAAGCTAATATTTTCTTGATAGTATCTTTTGGAATTTGTTGTCCAATGATTTTAGTAACCTTATCAAAGTTTACAAATACCGAGAAGTCTTCTACTTTTTTAGTATAAATTTCTACAATCTCAGAAGTGATTTGTCCACCGGCTACTTCCTGGATTAATAAAGCCGCACGTTTTAAAGCATAAGCAGTAATTGAAGGATCAATACCTCTTTCAAATCTGAAGGAAGCATCTGTGCTTAATTGGTGTCTTTTGGCTGTTTTTCGGATACTTACCGGATTGAAATAAGCACTTTCTAAGAAAATAGAAGTAGTGTTGGTGCTCACTCCAGAGTTTTGTCCTCCTAAAACACCTGCAATACATAAAGGTCCTTTGTCATCACAAATCATCAAATCTTCTTCATGCAAGGTTCTTTCAACTTCGTCCAAAGTGACGAATTTTGTTCCTGCTTCAACTGTTTTTACGTGGATTTTACCATTGATTTTTGCTGCATCAAAAGCGTGTAAGGGCTGTCCTAAATCGTGTAAAACATAATTGGTAACATCGACAATATTGTTTTTTGGATTAATTCCAATAGCCTTCAAGCGATCTTGTAACCATGCCGGAGAAGGTTTAACTGCAACTCCCGAAATCGTAACTCCACAGTAGCGAGGTGCTAAAAGTGGTGCTTCGACGTTTACATCAATTTTTAAAGTACGCATGTCCACTCTAAAATTACTTACTGATGGCGTAATTAATTCAACACTCACACCATTTTGAAGTAATCCGGCTCTCAAATCACGTGCTGTACCTAAATGACTCATTGCATCGGCACGGTTTGGCGTTAAGCCTATTTCGAAAACTTCGTCATTTTCAATTTTGAAAACTTTAGCAGCAGGAGTTCCCGGAGCTAAATCATTATCTAAAACCATAATTCCGTCATGACTTTCACCAAGACCTAATTCGTCTTCGGCACAAATCATTCCGTGGCTTTCTTGTCCTCGGATTTTTCCTTTTTTAATAGTAAATGAATTGCCTTCTTTATCATATAAAACAGTTCCAATAGTTGCTACAGGCACTTTTTGTCCTGCTGCGACATTGCTGGCACCACAAACAACTTGTATTGGGGTACCATTTCCTAAATCAACAGTAGTTACTTTTAATTTGTCGGCATCAGGATGTTTTTCGCATGTAAGTACATGGCCAACTACAATACCTTCTAATCCTCCTTTTACAGATTGATATTTTTCAACTACTTCTACTTCAAGACCTAAATCAGTCAGTAAGGCAGATGTTTGTTCTGAATTCCAGTCGGTTTTAATGAATTGTTTTAACCAGTTGTATGATATTTTCATTTGTAAATTTTAATAAGGTTGCAAATATAAACATTGTCAACCGAGCTTCAAAGTTATTAAAGTCACTTTTTCGGATTATTCGTGATGATTTTTAGGAGTAAAGCAATTGGCTTTTTCAGGAAAGTATTCACCTGCCATTCGTTACAAGCTTCAGGGTTTCAAGCTCTTTTTCCAATGTGCTGCAGGAGCTTCCGTTAGTCGCTCTGCATCCCCGGGAAAAAAGCAGCTTTCTTCCCCTAAAGGCTTTCCACTGCTGTCAGGACTAGAAGGGGAGTTTTGTTTGTTTTTGATATCGATTCACAAGATGTTTTTCATAGATTAAAGTTGACTTGTTAGGCTCATTAAATCTTAATAAATTATAAACGAGAATTCTTAAATTGTAATTTATAATCTTTTAAATCAAGTTCTCCATATTTTATTTTAACATGTGAATAATCTTTTAACTTTATTATATTCTCAAGTTTATTTTTTAGAATATTTGTTGCATTAACTCCGATGAAAATATTTTTAATTGCAGATGTAGGGAAATTAAATAAGAAAATTTCTTGTTCATTCACTATGAGTTTCTTGTTTGAATTTTTGAGATTATAAATCAATCTTAGTTCTTGTTCACTTGACCATTTTTGACTTTTATTATATAAAATATTACTGATTATATGTTCAATAAATTCATTTTCTGACCCTTGGAAGCTTATTAGTTCCATGTTGGGTCTCTCAACTGTATATTTTACTTCTCTTAGATATCCCAAAGAATCATTTTTATTTCTTTTTTTATTGAAGAATTCATTCTCAGAGTCAAATTCAATTACAAATCCTTCGTGATTTTGAGCATAATGAGACCACATTGTGATATTGTCATTTGTTTGTGTTAAACTGAGAATCCCAAAATATTTATTCCAACACTCTTTTAATTTTTCAGAGTAATTAATTTTTATCTGTTCAGTATTTGACGAAAACAGTTTTTTAGCCAGATTTTCTGGATGAATTTCAGGAATTAATTCTAATCCGTCTTTTATTGTTATTGTCGAAATTAAATCAATTACTTCTTTTGGAATTTGATCTATATATTCTTTAGGTATATCATTAATTGAGAGTTTTTGATCTCCAATTTCATCTATGATTGGAAAAATAGATTCTTGATATAAAATAGATGATTCTATCTCATTCATTAGTTTTGAAATAAATGGTAAGGATTCAAAAGGATCGTTTAAATATCGAGCTTGAGTAAATCTAATGCTTTTATTTTCAAGTACATCAATTCTATCAGGCGATAAATATTTAAAAATTTTCATATTCACTCTATATAAAATGCTATGATTATATGTTTTAATTACTGTTTTTAAAAAAACTACATCAACTCCTCTACATGTTTCTTAATGTTTTCGGCAATTTTAGTAGTTGGTAAATCATTGTCGTCATGTCCAAAAGGTTCTTCGATTTCTTCGGCAATTAATTCTAAACTGGCCAAAACATAAAAGATGAAAACCACTACAGGAATTACAAAATAGCCTAAATTGAACACATAGCCAAAAGGAAGTGTCATCACGTAAAAAAATATGAATTTCTTTAGAAAAACACTGTAAGAATAAGGGATTGGTGTGTTTTTAATACGTTCACAAGCTCCACAAATATCGGTTAAAGACTGGATTTCACTATTCAAAATTATCAATTGATCTCCGGTGATTTTGTTTTGTTTATAAAGTTCGTTGATTTTTATAAAAAGCAACTTTGCGACCTGATTAGGACGGTGTGTATGTGTTTCATGAAGAACGATATCTTCGGCGAGTTGTTTACTTGTTTCTTCATCTTTAAGGTGTTTGTTTAAAATAGAAGCATAAACAGGGATGATTTTTCGAAAAAAAGCTCTGTCTTTTTCGTCTTCAATAATGGCATTTAATTTTAAAGCCAAATTGCGGCTATTGTTTACCAAAGCCCCCCACATTTTACGGCCTTCCCACCAGCGATCGTAAGCGGTATTGGTTCTGAAAACTAATAATAACGAAATCACAAATCCCAGCATTCCATGCATCATCGAAATGTTTTTTACATGGCTGTCATCGGGTAAGTCCCAATATTCGAGTTCGAGATAGGCTACTGCAGCCGAATAAATCCCGATGAGTACAATTAATGGAAATAATTTTCTAAAAGTATCGGCTTTGTGAAAGCGAAAAATAAATGTAATCCAGTCTTTTGGGTCGTATGAAATCATGAATCAAAATTTGAAGTAAATTTAATTTTTAATTTGAAATCTTTATTAACTCTTTTAAAAAAGAAACCTCAAAATCATACTTTTTTGCTTTAAATATACTTTCAATTTTTGATGTATATTTTCTGTTTAGAGAATTTGTGTTTTAAGTTGTATTAGCTTTATTTCGTAATCGATAATTTATTGTTTTAAATAAAAATATTATATCCTTAAACTACAAAATGAATCAGATAACCAGAATATTTATACTTTTTATTTTTTGCTTGTCTAGTGTTTATGCTCAGTCTGATAATTTTGTTTTTTCGTCAATTAATGTTTTACAAGGATTGAGCGATAATCAGGTGCGTTATATTCTTCAGCTTCCAGATGGAAGAATGGTTTTTAAGACAAGTGGAAATATTAATATTTATGATGGAGCACGTTTTAAGTATATCCATCAAACCTCTCAGGATATTTACTCATTAAATGTTTACGATGGTTTTTATCGAATTTATCAAGGCAAAGAAGATTTACTTTGGATAAAAGACCATCATAAATTAATGTGTGTGGATCTTCGAACCGAAAAATATGTATCCAACTTAAATACTTATTTTAAGAAAAGAGGATTTAAAAACGCTATTGAAGATCTTTTTATGGATTCCAGTCTGAATTTATGGTTTTTTACAGAAGGAAAACTATACAGAGAAGATTATTCTACAATAATCGACCTATCGAATAATCACGGAAGTTTACAGGATGTATCAAGTTGCAATAACAAGTTATACCTTTTCTATAATACAGGTGAAGTAATTTGTTATGATTTGAAAACAAAAAATAGACTTTACAGTATTGCTGCCTATCAAGCAAAAGAACAAGAGATTTATAGAAATACCTCACTCGTAGTGAAAGGAAATAACGGTTTTTATCAATTGCGTAATGGGAGTAAAGGCGGTTTTTTCTTTTTTGATGTACACAAAAAAAGCTGGAAAAAAATACTGGAAACCAATTATTCATTGAATACTTTATTTGTAAATTCTGATGATAAAGCATACATAAGTTGTACCAAGGGTTTTTGGATAATCAATTGTAAAAATGGTGAAAAACGCTATTTACCCACATTAAAAAAAGTAGGTGGAAGTATTTTAAATACCGAAATAAGTACTCTTTTTTATGATAAACAAGGCGGTTTATGGCTGGGAACTCTAAATCAGGGATTATTGTATAATCATCCTTCCCGATATAAATTTACATACATAGGTCGGTCTTATTTTTCTGAACCACATATAAAAGATGTAATTGTTCAGGCATTTGCAGAAGATAAAAACGGAAATATTTATGTAAAATCCCAATCGGCAATATATCTTTATTCAGATGCTTTGAAAAGTGATAAACTGACTGTTATACCTTCTAAGTCAGTACCAAGGGAAGTAATGGGAAAACTAAATAAAACGAATAATAAGACCATCTCGATTACAGATATTCGAGGCTGGATATGGACAGGAACACAAGACGGATTAAAGCTTTTTGAACCTAAAAAACGAAAAAAACGTATTTTTTATACTCAGGATGGTTTGTCTAATAATTTTGTTCATGCCATATTAGAAGATCGAAACAAAAATATCTGGATCACCAGCAGTTACGGAATTACGAAACTGCAGGTAGATGCTGTGACCGAAAAAATTCACTTTACCAATTTTACTTCAGACGAAGGAACATTAGAAGGAGAATATTCAGATGGAGCAGCATTTGAAGCTGCTGATGGAACGCTTTATTTTGGGGGTATTAATGGCTTTAGTATTTTGAAATCCAATAATATGATTTCAGAAAAATTACCTTTTAAAGCTGTTTTTACGAATTTGTTTCTACGTGGAGTAAAGGTAGAATCAGGAAAAAAGTATGACGATCGTCTTATCATGCCGCAATCAGCTGCGTATACTAAGAATATCGAATTTTCTTATGATCAGAACTTTTTAACTTTTGAATTTTCGGCAATCAATTATAAAAATCCATCCCAAACGTATTTTCGATATCAACTGGAAGGTATTGATAATGATTGGCGAGAAACTACTGTGGGACAAAATGAAAATTCGAATACTATTTTGAAGATTTCCTACACCAATCTTCCGCATGGAAAATACAAACTTAAGGTTATGACTTCGAATGATAATCAGAAATGGAACGGTTCAATATCCGAATTACAGATTACGATCCATGCACCTTGGTGGAAAACTCCTATTGCTTACATTGCATTTTTTATACTTTTTATAGTTTTAGTTGGCTCAGCAATTTATACTTATACTTTTTATAGCCGAAAAAAACTGGAACGCAATCATAGAGAAGAAATTTTGCTAATTCGGATTAAAAATCTAATTGAACAACGCGACTTTCTTCAATCAGAAAAAGAGAGTTATTTGACTCAAAATAGTATTCATCAAACATCGTCTGTAAATACAATTAATGAAAACCATGCTGATAATGCATTTTTGACAAAAGCTTTAGAAATGGTAGAAAAAAATCTGGATGTTTCAGACTATTCTGTGGAGCAATTGAGTCGTGACCTTTGTATGGACCGAACAGGTTTGTATCGAAAATTAATTGCTTTATTAGATAAATCGCCTTCGTTGTTTATTCGTAATATTCGTTTGCAAAAAGCCGCTGCTTTGCTTCTTGAAGGAGAATTGAGTATTACTGAAATTACAGAGAAAGTAGGTTTTAATAGTTCCAGTTATTTTAGTAAATGCTTTCAGGAAATGTATGGTTGTCGTCCTTCGGAATATGCCGAAAAGACTAAGAAATCAACCTGATTGTTATTTATTTCAACCTGATTGTTATCGGTTTTTATTTCTTAAAAATACTTTTGTTACTACCTAAAAAGAAATTATAAATTTAATTAGTAACCATGAAATTTTTAAAACAAATCTATTTGCTGGTTGCCTTAGTAAGTACTTTGGTAGCTACAAAAATGAGTGCTCAAAGTTTTGAGCCAACAAAACAAGGATTACAATTTTCGGCTCAAGACTTAGACATTAAAATCGAGTTCTATTCGAATAATATTGTAAGAGTATACAAAACTCCAAAAGGTGTTTCATATGATAAAAAAAGCTTATCTGTTGTAAAGTCACCGGAAAAAACGGTGGTAAATTTTGAGCAAAAAGGGAATAATAAGCTGTTAAAAAGTAGTTCGATACAAGTTGAAGTTAATCCTGTAACCGGTGGAATTTCGTTTTATGATGCATCGGGAAAATTGTTGCTTAAAGACAAAGATTACGGTACACAATTTTCGGCTATTGATGATGGAGGAACGCCGTCTTTTAAAGTAAGAGAAGGATTTTTATTGGATAAAAATGAAGCGGTTTACGGTGTTGGGCAAATTATGGATAATAAATTCAATCGCCGAAATTCGTCCCATCATATGCAAAACGAAAATATGTCTACTTACTCACCTTATTTTATGTCGGTAAAAGGATATGGTGTTTTTTGGGATAACAATTCGATTTCTGATTATAATGATAATCCGCAGGAACTTTCTTTTAGCGGCATAGGTCATTGTGCCGATTATTACTTTATGTACGGTAAAAATGCCGATGGTGTTATTGCTCAAGTTCGTGATTTAACGGGTAAAGCACCAATGCTTCCGTTGTGGGCTTATGGTTTTTTTCAAAGTAAAGAGCGTTATCATACTCAAGACGAGAGCTTAGATGTTTTAAAAAAGTATCGAAAGTTACAAGTACCTATTGACGTAATTATTCAGGATTGGCGCTATTGGCCGGAATATCAAAAGAGTGATAGCTTATGGAATTCGCAAAGTTTTGACAAAGAACGTTTTCCGGATCCTAAAAAATGGGTGAATGAAATCCATAAATTGAATGCAAAATTGTTAATCGTTACCTGGCCTGGATTTGGTCCAAAAACAGATCAGCGTAAAGAATTTGACAGTAAAAACATGATTATCAATTTTGATAGCTGGCCACCAAAAAGCGGAGCAAGACCTTATGATGTCTTTAATCCGGAAGCGTTGAATATTTACTGGCGTTATCTAAACAAAGGAATATTCAGTTATATTGGGAATGACGGCTGGTGGCTGGATTCTACAGAACCGGATCATATCAATGTAAAAGAATCTGATTTTTTACTTCCAACACATTTAGGTACGTATCGAAGCGTTAAAAATGGATTTAGTTTAATGCACAACAAAGGAATTGCAACAAACCAGCGTTTAACTAGTACTGATAAACGTGTAGTGATACTTACCCGCTCCGGATTTTTAGGACAACAATTATATGGTTCCAATACTTGGAGTGGGGATGTGCAGTCTACTTGGGAAATGCTGGAAAAACAAATTCCAGCTGCATTGAATTATACCTTGATGGGAATACCTAATTGGAATAGTGATATTGGAGGTTTTTTTGCAGGACGCTGGAAGAAGGATGGAGGGAATATGAGTCCGGAATTTCAGGAACTATATGTTCGTTGGATGCAATTTGGTGCATTCACACCTATGATGCGTTCCCATGGAACCGATCTTCCTCGTGAAATATGGAATTTTGGTGATCGCGGTACCTGGTGTTTTGATGCCCAGGAAAAAATAATCAATTTACGTTATAAATTATTACCTTATATCTACAGTACGTCTTGGGAAGTAAGTAACTATAACGGAACATTCATGCGTCCGTTAGTTATGGATTTTGCAGCCGATACAAAAACACATGAAATAGGTAATGAGTATCTATTTGGTCGTTCTTTTCTTGTAGCACCAGTAACCAAATATAAAGCGAAAATCTGGCCAGTTTATTTGCCACAAGGAAGTGACTGGTATAATTTCTGGACAAATGAATATTACAAAGGAGGGCAAACTGTCACAACCGATACACCGGTAGATATTCTTCCGCTTTATGTGAAATCGGGTTCTATTGTTCCTTTTGGACCAAAAGTGCAATACGCAACCGAAAAGAAATGGGATAATCTGGAAATTCGTGTTTATCCGGGTGCAAATGGTGAATTTTTATTATACGAAGATGAAAATGATAACTACAATTATGAAAAAGGAGTGTATTCAACCATCAAATTCAAGTGGAATGATTTAGAAAAAACACTTACTATTGAGGATAGAAAAGGTAATTTCTCAGGAATGATCAAATCACGTAAGTTTAGAATTATTTTGGTTAAACCAAATCAAACCATCGCAGATAATTCAACTGAAATAACTAAGAGTGTTTTTTATAATGGAAAGCAAACACATGTAAAATTATAGGTCTCAATATGGTTTTTAGTGACAACCTCTGTTTTAGATTTTAAACAGAGGTTTTTTTATAATTATAGGTTTCTAACTTATGTAATTCCAAATATTTTTCTTCTTCGTCAATTCCATATAGACTGCTCTTAATACTGCATGTTCGGGTTTTTGTAATCCCATATCCGAATTTACAATTTGCATAGCATGGGCTCTGGCAAGCGATAATATTTCACGGTCTTTGACGATATCAGCAATTTGAAGGTTAAGTACACCGCTTTGTTGAGTTCCCATGAGGTTTCCTGGGCCTCGGAGTTTTAGATCCACTTCGGCAATTTCAAATCCGTCATTGGTACGAACCATTGTTTCCATTCGGGTTTTACTGTCAGAACTCAATTTGTGATCTGTAATTAGGATACAATAACTTTGTTCGGCACCACGTCCTACACGTCCTCTTAATTGATGTAATTGGGAAAGACCAAATCGCTCCGCACTTTCGATAATCATTACAGATGCATTAGTTACGTTTACACCAACTTCGATAACAGTGGTAGCCACCATTATGTTCGTTTTTCCTTCGGCAAAGCGTTTCATTTCGGCATCTTTATCGGCAGGTTTCATTTTGCCATGAACGATAGAGATAGCATATTGGGGCAACGGAAAATCACGTGAAATGCTTTCGTAACCATCCATCAAATCCTTGTAATCCATTTTTTCCGATTCCTGAATCAAAGGATAAACAATGTAGATTTGGCGACCTAAGGCAATTTCGTCCCGAATGAATTTCCAAATTTTCAAACGATTACTATCATATCGATGTACGGTTTGGATAGGTTTTCTTCCGGGCGGTAATTCATCAATGACAGAAATATCCAAATCGCCGTACAAACTCATTGCCAGCGTACGTGGAATAGGAGTGGCAGTCATCACCAGAATATGTGGCGGAATATGGTTTTTTTTCCACAATTTAGAACGTTGTTCTACGCCAAAACGATGCTGCTCGTCAATGATAGCTAAACCGATATTTTCGAATTTCACCTTGTCTTCCAATAAGGCATGTGTGCCAATTAGAATTTGTAACGAACCATTTTCGAGTTCTTCGTGGATGATTTTTCTTTCTGAAGTTTTAGTTGAACCTGTTAGTATCTTTATTTTTATATTCAGCTTGTTAGCTAATTCTGAAAGACCAATAAAATGTTGGTTAGCTAAAATTTCTGTAGGTGCCATCAAGCAAGCTTGGAAACCATTGTCAATAGCTAGTAACATGCTCATAAAAGCCACTATGGTTTTCCCGGAACCCACATCTCCCTGCAACAAACGATTCATTTGAGCGTTACTGCCCATATCGGTTCGGATTTCTTTGATTACTCTTTTTTGAGCATTGGTCAAGTCAAATGGCAGGTGATTTTGGTAGAAATCATTAAAATAGCATCCCACTTTTGTAAATGGATGCCCTTGGATTTTATGCTTCTGAATCAAATTTTTCATAATCAGTTGCAGCTGAATGAAAAATAATTCTTCAAATTTTAATCGGAATTGCGCTTTTGCTAAGGCCTCCGAACTTTTTGGAAAATGGATGTTGAACAGTGCAGCATTTTTTGGAATTAACTTTAAGTTTTGAATTAGATAATCAGGTAAAGTTTCTGAAAACAAGGCTTGTGTTTCAATAAATAACTGTTCCATCATTTTATTAACAACCCTGTTGGAAATCCCTCTGTTAGTCAAAGTTTCAGTTGAAGGATATACTGCCTGCATCGCCGAGCGCAAACTTTTTTCGTGTTCGCTCCACAATTCAATTTCTGGATGTGCCATGTTATAGACGCCGTTAAAAGAATTGCATTTGCCAAAAATCACCAGCATTTCATTAATCTTCAGCGATTCGCGAATCCATTTGTGTCCCTGAAACCAAACCAATTCCATCTGACCTGTATCGTCTACAAAAGTAGCTACTAAGCGTTTTCTACCTTTGGCAAATTCAACGGTTTTGATATTGATGATTTTCCCGATAATTTGAACCTCCGCAATGTTATTTTGTAATTGGTTAATTTTATAATATCGGGTGCGGTCAATGTAGCGATTTGGGTATAAATTCAGTAAGTCTGCATATTTGTGAATCCCTAATTCCTTACGAAGTAATTCGCCCCTGCTGGGACCAACACCTTTTAAATATTCGATAGGAGTGAGTAGGAGATTATTTGAAGACATTTAGAATTTTAGATTTTACCCTTCGACAAGCTCAGGGTGACAATGAAAAAATGACAAAAGGATTAATCTTTAAATTTCAAAAAACGAAGATAGTTTATAATTGGGAATTTTGAAAATGGGATTTTTAGAAAGGATTGAGGAGTTTTTAGTATCGTTTATAAAAGCGATAATTTGAAATATCGTTGTTTTTGCCGATAATTTAAATTATCGATTTATTCAGCGATATTTTTTGTATCTTGCATTAAAATCATAAAAAATGAAAGCAGTTATTACAGGAGACGTTATGGGGTCCAGGAAACTAGCATCGACAATTTGGTTACCGGAACTAAAAGTCGTCTTAAGTCATTATGGAAGCGAACCTAAAGATTGGGAAATTTATCGGGGAGATAGTTTTCAGTTGCTTGTTCCTGCCGAAGAGGCACTCGAAATTGCTTTGTGTATAAAAGCGACGATTAAGCAATTTAAAGAAATAGATGTTCGAATGGCAATAGGAGTGGGGGTAGTAGATTATCAGGCGGAGAAAATAACGGAATCCAATGGCGAGGCATTCATCAATTCGGGTGAATGTTTTGAAGATTTAAAAAAACAAACCTTAGGGCTTAAAACGCCTTGGGAACCAATGAACGCAACTTTTGCGGTTGTCTTTCCGTTTATGTTGATAATTGCCGATAACTGGACCAGTACTTCAGCGGAAATTTTGAAAAAAGCACTTGAAAATCCTGCGTTTAACCAAAGTCAATTAGCGGAATCCCTGAACAGAAAAAGTCAAAGTTCTATTAGTTCGTCACTAAAAAGAGCGGCTTATGAAGAGCTGAAAAACATGATTTCATTTTATAAGCAACAAATTCAAAAACAATGACAGTATTATTTTTAAGTTTGATTTTGGCACATTTTGTTGGCGATTTTTTGTTGCAGCCTTCCAGTTGGGTTAGGGATAAACAACGAAAAAAAGGTAAATCAAAATATTTGTATTACCATATTGGAGTGCATCTGGGTTTGCTTTTAATTGCTACCCAATTCAATAAAGAATATTTGTTAGGCGTGCTTTTTTTGGCTTGGAGTCATTTGATAATTGACGTTGCTAAATTGTATTTTGAGAAAAAGAAAACGGAAAAATTATGGTTTTTTGTAGATCAAGTACTGCATTTATTGATGATTGCAATAGTGGTATATTGTTATTTTCCATACGAAATTCCCGTAGAGAAATTGTATGCTCAACAAAGTCTGGCTTTGCTTACTTCATTAGTTTTGGTGACTTATGTAAGTGCGATTGTGTTGAAAGTAGTATTGTCGAAATGGAGTGCCCAAATTGCGAAAAGTGATGCCGGAAAAACAAATAATGCCGGGAAATACATCGGGATTTTGGAGCGATTGTTTATCTTCTTTTTTGTTGTAATCAATTTTTGGGAAGGAATAGGATTTTTGCTGGCAGCTAAATCCATTTTTAGATTCGGAGATTTAAAAGAATCCAAAGATGTTCGACTTACCGAATATATCCTGATAGGAACTTTGTTGAGTTTTGGATTCGGTATTTTATGTGCGATGCTGTATCGATGCTTTATTTAACCGCAAAGTTTTTAAGTTTTTCCGCGAAGGTTCTCTGAGTAAACACAAAGATTCGCAAAATTTTTTTATAATATGTGTTAATCAATGGCTAAATGTTTTTCACCATATAAGTCATATAAATTTTATACTTTCTGAAAAGATAAGAAGCTCAGATAAGTTATTTTTATAAATGAAAATATTTATAAAATCTGTGTTAATCTGTGGTGAAAAAAATAACCGCAAAGTTTTGAAAGTTCTTAGCAAAGTTTACAAAGAAAAGTAATGTATTGAATTTGCTTGTAAAATTATAGCACCCAGATTCAGCAGATTTTAGCAGATTAAAAATAGTAAAGCTTCGCATAATCTTTAAAAAATACTTTGCGAAGCGTTGCTTATACTTTTTCTCTTTGCTGTAAGAAAAATTTAATCTTATTCTGGAATTTGCTGACTCAAACAGTGTAATGTTCCGAATCCCCAAATCAAATCAATCGCACTAATGCCAATGATTTCTCTGTCAGGGAAACACTCTGCTAAGATATTTAAAGCTTTGCGGTCATTTACATCGTTGAATGTAGGTACTAAAACACAGTTGTTTAAAATCAGGAAGTTTGCATAACTTGCAGGTAAACGTAAATCTTCAAAATCCAAACGTTTTGGCATTGGTAAAGTAACGATTACAGGCGATTTTCCGTTTTCTAATTTTGCATTTTGCAAACGTTTCAAATTGTCTTGCAAAGGCTCGTAATTGGCATCTGTTTTATCTGTTTCTACAATGGTAACAATGGTGTCTTCGTTGATAAAACGGGCCAAATCATCAATATGACCATGAGTATCGTCACCCTGAATTCCGTCTCCTAACCAAATCACATTGGTTACACCTAAATATTCTTTAAAAACAGCTTCGTAATCTTCTTTAGTAAATCCGGTGTTACGGACCTGAATACTTGGGTGCATCAGGCATTCTTCGGAAGTTAAAAGCGTACCACGACCATTTACATCGATAGCACCACCTTCAACAATGACAGGCTTTCCTTTGTAGGTTACCTGAGTTAAAGGCATTTGTAAAGCATCAGCAACTGTTTTAGGAACATGCTTGTCTAACTGATAGTTTTTATATTTTGCCCAGCCGTTAAAATTGAAATTCAAGGCTTCTCTTTTACCATCTTTATAAACAACAATAGGGCCTGAATCACGCATCCAGCTACGGTTTGTTTTTTGTTGGATAAAAGTAATCTTATCTAAATCAACTCTGGCACGATCCAGCATATCCGTTACTTTGGCTTGCAATTTTTCGTCAATTACAACTAGAAATACTTTTTCGTAAGTAGCCACTTTTTTAATGAACTCCACAAAAGCCCATTGAATGGCTTCGTATTTTCCCGGCCAATCATTTCCGTTATGCGGAAAACAAAGTAAAATTCCCTCTTGTTTTTCCCATTCAGCAGGAAAACGTCTTGTAGTAGTTGTCATAAAAAAAGGCTTATTATTTTAAGACCGCAAATATAAGCATTCGTAAGGATTTTAAAAATGGAGCTGTGAAAAGAATAACATTGTGTTCTTTTGTTTTCGCCATTAAGGTGTTAAGGAAAATTAAGAAATAGTATTATTTGGTTTGATATTTATCTCGGCTTTTGGAGAAAGTTTGAGATGAGGCTTAGTTGTTTTAAGTATCTAAAGTTTCTGGAAAACTAAGACTAAGAAATTGTATTTGTAGGAAAAATATTTTTTATAAGACTATTTGTGAAAGAAACTTATTTATATTTGAAAATGTTTTAATCTAAAATTTTATTCCAAAATGAAAGCATTCCGTTTAATTCTCTTTCTGCTTGTATTGAATCTACCTTTGTCTTTTCTGGCGCAGAATTATTCTTTAAAAGATTTTACTGCTTGTGAAATACCAAAAATGGATAGCAAAGAATGGTATGAATTTAATCATGCATCAGATAAAGAGTTTGTTTTTACTTTGAATAATGGAAAAATTAAAGTAGAAAAATACAAATACAGTCCTAATGTGATTTTAGATATTCCTATTGGAAAATTGATAGGAATTAATAAAGGTGAGTTTGGAGGAGGTCTGTATTTTAAACCTAAAGATTCTACTCAACAATTTTTTGTTAATGGAAAAAACATAAATGAAATTCGTCCCCGATTTTTTGGAGGTTTAATGATGTTAGATAAAGATCCATTAAGTAAAATGCTAAAAGATTCTAAGCTTATCCAAAGTGGAAATACCAGTTTTGTTTTTAAATTTAATGATTCTATTTGCTTTATGGGAGGAGTTGCGCATATGGGAACTAATTATGGTAGTCTCTTCAAACTTAGAAGTATTCAGAATTCATTTTCAATATCAAAAGGAATAAAACTAGGAGATTTACCTTCTGCAATGAATATTTATAAAGGTGTTTTATATATAGCTGGTCATAAAGGGTTTTATGCAATTGATAAAGATTGGAAAGTAACAACTATTTTTGATAATTTATTTTGGGACGGTTTGTATCCAACTTCTGTAGTTGTTCTTGATAGGAAAAATGTATTTGTTACAATTAGAGGTGGTTATGTGAAAATTAATCTTGAAAATAAAAAAATGACTTTGTATAAAGCGAAATGATTATGTGACAATTTTTAAAATATATAAGAGGAATCCAAATCCTCTTTTTTTAAGCCTGGATTTTCAGGACGCTTAATCTTGATTGTTTTTTCAAAACTATTCCCTAACATTTGTGTGTGTCTTATTAAAAATTTGATAATCCTGGCTTAATCTAAAAGTTTCATCAGGCCGTTACTTTTGCCAAAACTATCAAAAAGAAAAACATGAAAAATTTTGGAATTGCATTAGTAACAGCCTTATTTATTTTTTGCAGCTGTGAGAATGACAAAGGAAATGACAATAATGAAAACGAAGTAAGCGAAAATGTATCTAGCTTTAAAGAAGTTGGTACAATAACAATTGGAGGTGAAGCAGCTGCCGAAATTAGTGCTTACGATGAAACTACGAAAAGACTTTTTACGGTTAACAATAGTGGAACGAATCAAGTTGATGTTATTGATTTGTCTAATCCAATGAGTCCGGTTAAAATTGGAGCCATCAGTTTAACTACTTATAGTGGTGCTGCAAATAGTGTTTCAGTTTATGGCGGTAAATTGGCAGTAGCAGTTGAATCAACTGTTAGCAAACAAAACTATGGAAAAGTATTGGTTTTTAATACCGCTGATTTGAGTTTGATCAAAGAAATTACCGTAGGTGCTTTGCCTGATATGGTTACTTTTTCTCCAGATGGAAAATATATAATGAGTGCCAATGAAGGTGAACCGAATGCTGATTATACAGTTGATCCTGAAGGTACGGTTTCAATTATCGAAGTAAATAAAGATTATGCAGTAACAACTTTGAACTTTGCAGGATTTGAAAGTCAGTTAACAACTTTAAGAACTAAAGGTTTCAGAGTTTCTAAAACTGCAGTTAGTTTTGCTGCTGATATCGAACCTGAATACATTACTATCTCTGCCGATTCTAAGACGGCTTGGGTTACTTTACAGGAAAATAACGGAGTGGCTAAGGTTGATTTGGCGTCCAAAAAAATCACTTCTCTTTTCGGATTGGGATATAAAGATTTCAATTTGGCAGAAAACGCGATTGACATTAGTGATAAAGACGGTGCTATTGCTTTTAACCCATGGAAAGTAAAAGGAATGTATATGCCGGATGCGATTGCTAGTTATTCAGTAAACGGAACAGATTATTTTATTACTGCCAATGAAGGTGATGCCAGAGAATATGGCAGTTATAAAGATGTGGAAAGATTGAAAAACTTAAACCTAGATGCTACAATTTTTCCAAATGCTTCGGCTTTGAAAGCTGATGCTTCTATGGGGCGTTTGAATTTAATCTCGACAGAAGGAGATACGGATACAGATGGTGATTTAGATGAATTAATCAGTTTTGGTGCACGTTCATTCACAATTTGGAATGGAAGTACTGGAAGTTTAGTTTACGATAGTAAAAATGATTTAGACAAACGTTCTAATGATTTAGGTACTTATGATGATGCTCGTAGTGATGATAAAGGTTCAGAACCAGAAGCTGTAGTTGTGGCTAAAATGGGTAAAAAGCAAATTTTATTCGTTGGTTTAGAAAGAACAGATACTGTTATTGTTTATGATATCACTAATCCGGCTGTTCCTCAGTATTTACAAAGTATTAAAACGGGTGATGCGCCTGAAGGTTTATTGTTTATCCCTGCTTCTAAAAGTCCTAACAATAGAAGTTTGTTAGTGGTAAGCAGCGAAGGAGATGGAAAAGTGAAATTCTTCCAACCTGATTTGTTGTAATACTATTTAACCGCAAAGTTTTGAAAGATTTCGCAAAGAGCACAAAATAATCTGTTGCAAAATTTTAACCACAAAGGGCACAAAGTTTTTCGCTAAGCTCTCAAAGTTATAAAAAAAATAAATTTGTATTAATTAGAGAGTAATTTGCGGTTGAAATAAGAATAAAAAAAATGGACTAAGGCAAACGCTTTAGTCCATTTTGTATTTGTAAAAGAAAAGGATTAATCAATCGCTCTTTTTGTAATATCTCCAAAAGCATCAATTCTTCGGTCTCTGAAGAATGGCCAGTTTTGGCGTACATTTTCTTGTAAGTCTAAATCAACCTCAGCAATTAAGATTTCTTCTTTATCGTGAGAAGCCTGTGCTAAAATTTCTCCTTGTGGTCCACAAATAAAAGATGCTCCCCAGAATTCGATTCCGGCTGTATCTGGTAAATATTTTTCAAGACCAATTCGGTTAGCTGCTGCTACATAAACCCCATTAGCTACGGCATGTCCTTTCATAACATTCATCCAGGCACCGTATTGGTTGGCACCGTATTGTTCTTTTTCAGCAGGATGCCATCCAATTGCTGTTGGGTAAAATAAAACCTCAGCACCTTTTAAAGCTGTAATACGAGCTCCTTCAGGATACCATTGATCCCAACAAATTAATGTTCCGATATTTCCTTTCTTAGTGGGATTGTTTTTGAATCCAAGATCTCCAGGAGTAAAATAGAATTTTTCGTAGAATGCAGGATCGTCCGGAATGTGCATTTTGCGGTACAAACCAGCTTCAGTTCCATCAGTATCAATAATGTAAGCAGAGTTATGGTAAATACCTGCCATTCTTTTTTCGAAGAAAGGCACAATAATTACCACGCCTAATTCTTTAGCTAATTCGCTAAAAGCAATAAAAGAAGTACTATACAAAGGTTCTGCCAAAGCAAAATTATCAACATCTTCACTTTGACAAAAATAATGACTGCTATATAATTCAGGAAGCGAAATCACTTCAGCGCCTTGAGCAGCCGCATCTCTTACCCAACTGATACATTTTTTAAGATTGTTTTCGGCAACATCATTCAGGTTTAACTGAAGTACCGCTATTTTGTATTTTTTATTTGGCATCGATAAAAATTTTAGACTGCAAAAATAGACATTTTTATATTGTGAAGGAATACTAGGATTTAGAAAAGTGTAAGTAATAAAATTGTAAATACTACATTTATCTTACATAAACACTGTTTAAATCATTTTATTAGTTACTTTTGTCAGAAAATTATTTTCGTAATTTATGATAAGAACATTACGCCTATTATACTCTTGTTTTTTTCTTTTATTTTTCACTTTTTGGAACTTTAATCTTGCCATTGCTAAACCTTTAATTTTTGAGGATGAAAGAATGCTAGCTGCTCCAGTTGTTGATTTTACTTTTAACAATGACAACAGTTGTTCGGGTACACCGATTACTTTTGTTCCTGAAGTTAGCGGAGATGCCCCTTTTACTTATGAATGGGATTTTGGGGACGGAACGACTTCTACGAATAGTAATCCTACCCATACTTTTACTGCCTTAGGCTGTGGCTCTCAAACTTTCACGGTTAAATTAACGGTAAAGGACAGAAACGGTATTTCAACAACTTCTGCTTCTAAAATTGTTACTGTAAAGCAAAAACCAGATTTAAAGTTTGTCAATCCAGATGCGGCTAACACTTCGGTTTTTGAACGTTGTGGTGATAATAATACTAATTTAGCATATACGATTAGAGTAGGTAATGCTTCTGCTTCTGCTTCCTGCATTAGTTCGTACAATATTGATTGGGGTGATGGAAGTACTGAAACGAACGTTAGTTTTCCTAAAACACATACTTATCAGCGTTTAGGTTCTTTTAAAATGGTCATAACAGCCATAGGAAATGCAGCTTGTAATAATACTGTAGAATATATTGTAAAGAATTCAAATAATCCAGTGGGAGCTTTGATTGCTCCGGGAAATACGACCAACTTTTGTATTCCGGTTGCTCCTATGAATTTTGCCATTGGTTCCTGGGCATTAAATCCTTCAGATACCCAATATACGGTAAATTATGGAGATGGTTCAACGGCAACCTATACACAAACCCAATTAGAACGTTCGGTTTATTATAATGCCGCTAACCCTTCAGCTTCTCAGGATTTTCCTATTCCGCATACGTTTACACAATCTAATTGCCCAGGAGGAAGTACAGTGGTGTTATTTATTTCAAATTCCTGCAACAATACCACTTTAACTGCAGGTCCTATTATCATTTTGGATAAACCAACTATAAGTTTTAGTTCGCCAAGTGTTGCCTGTGCAAATTCATCTGTTTTTTTTAGTAATACTACAAGAGCAGGATATAAAAACAATTGTAGTACGGTAGGAGTATATACTTGGGATTTTGGTGATGGAACAACTTCTAACCAGGTTAGTCCTAGTCATATTTATTCAAGACCGGGGACCTATACTGTTAGATTAAATGCTGTAACGCCTTGTGGCGTTGGGGTGGAATATCGTAGAGATATTTGTATCGAAACTACCGTACAACCTGATTTTACTTTTGGGAATGCTTGTATTAATTCTAATACACAAATCACCAATACCACTAATACGCAATCGCTTACTTGCGGTAATGTGAGTTATGAATGGATTTTCGTCTCTTATAATGATCCCTATTGTAAAAATGAAAATCCATCTTGGTCTTATGCAGCTGGTACCTATGCTTATTCTAAAGATCCTGTAATTAATTTTAGGGTGACTGGAAATTATACTTTTCGATTAAAAGCATCAACAAGTTGTGGAGATACATGGTCTACACTAAAAACAATTCAGGTTAAAAAACCACCAACGATTTCCTTAGATCCTATTTCTGATTATTGTAATTCGGCAACGATCAGGCCGGTGGGTAAAGTCATTGAATATTGTGGTCCAAGCTCTGATCTTTCCTATAAATGGAGTTTCCCGGGAGGAACTCCATCTGAAGTTTATACTTTAAATCCAGGATCAATTAACTATTCAACAAGTGGAGATTATACGGCTACTTTTACTGTTTTTACCAGTTGTGGACCAGTTTCAATACCAAGAACTTTTTCAGTAAATACCGTTCTTTCTCCTATTATTGCTGCGAAAACAGCAAAAATTTGTAGCGGAAGTTCTTTTTCGATTACTCCAAGAAGTGGAGGTGGAGATAATGTGCCTACCGGAACTACTTATACATGGTCAACTCCTGTAGTTTCTCCTTTTGGTGCGGTAAGTGGAGCTAATGCACAATCCAGTTCGGTATCTAGTATTGGTCAATTCTTAACGAATAATACCACCAGTCCAGCCACAGTTACTTATACTGTTTCACCAATAGCAGGAAGTTGCCCGGGGCCTAATTTTACGGTAACTGTTACTGTTGATCCTTTGATTACAGCCAATCCTGTTATAAAAAATGCTAGTTGTTTTGGTGCTGATGATGGAAGTATTACTATAACAGCAAGAGGAGGAATTCCTTTTTCAACCGGAGCCCCATATCAATTTGCATGGACGGGGCCAGACGGATTTAGAAGCACAGATGAGGATATTTCTAATTTGAAAGCAGGTACATATTATTTAACAATTACCGACAATGGTAACTGTCCGTTTAGCACAAATTATACGGTAGGTCAGCCTAACAAATTCAGTTTTTCGAGTAATAAAACAGATATTAGTTGTCATGATAAAAATGACGGACAAATAACCTTAAATGTAAGTGGCGGTACAGCTCCTTATACTTATGTTTGGACAAAAGACGGTAATGCATTTCCTGGGACTAATAATCTACGAAATCTGGCAGCTGGAACTTATCATGTTATCATTACCGAAGTGAATAATTGTGATATCCTTCAAGATGATTTTACAATAGTCAATCCTCCCGTTTTAGATGTTACATTAGTAAGTCAAAAAGATATCTTATGTTATGGTTACAATACTGGAGAAATTAATGTAGATGTAACTGGAGGTCGTGCTAATTATACATATTTGTGGACAGGTCCCAATAATTATAGAAGTACAGTTAAAAATCCGATAAATTTATATGCCGGTAGCTATCATTTGAAAGTGACTGATAATTCAGGTTGTACTGATGAATTAGATGTTGTTTTAACACAAAACCCTGAAATTAAAATAGTATATACTAAAACAGATCTTACGTGCTATAATAAAACAGATGGTTCAATAAAGATAACCGGTATAACAGGTGGAGTGCCTTTTACAACTGGAGATCCTTATATTATCAAGTGGAGTAATTTTGCTTCAGGGAGAGAAATAAGTGATTTATCAGCAGGAACGTATACTGTTACTATTGAAGATGCCTTAGGTTGTCCTAAACCGTTTCCTATTATTATTGCTGATGCTCCAGTATTTACTATTAATCCGGATACCAGACAAATTTCCTGTTTTGGTGCCAATGACGGTTATATTCGTCTAAATATTGTAGGTGGTCAGGCACCGGTGAAAGTAGTGTGGTCAGATGATCCTTTAGCTGGTGCAGATCGAAATAACTTAGGTCCGGGAGAATATTCGGTAATAATAACAGACGGTAAATCATGTGATATAAAAAGATCTTTTGAAATAGTTGAACCACCAAAGATTGTATTAAATGCCGAACTTTCGAATCCTTTAAATTGTAGTAATTCCAATACCGGAGTAATTGATTTAATAGTAACTGGAGGAAGACCTCCTTTTACGTATAAGTGGTCAAATGGAGCTACCACAGAGGATTTGGCTAATTTAACACCTGATAAATACACGGTTATAGTAACCGATGTTAACGGTTGTCATGAAACTCTAACGAAGGAAATAGTTCGTTTTAATCAATTAATTCCAACGGTTGAAACAATAACTGATTTTGATTGCGAAACTAAATATGTCAAACAAACTTTTGTTGGTCATGTAAAAGGGGGAGTGCCACCTTACACCTTGAGTTGGTCTGACGGAGTAGTGAGCGGAAGCAACAACCAAATCATGAATACCAATAACAATGGAATGGTTATTTTTAAAGTAGTAGATAGTTTTGGATGTGACGCTAATTTTCCATTTAATGTGAACACGCCGGTTTTAGGGAATGCAAATTTTTCGTACAACTCTTATGGTCACGATGTTTATAATTTATATTCGATTTTTGATCCTATTTTGTTTACCAATTTAGCAACAGGCGATTTCACTAACATTGCTTGGGATTTTGGAGATGGTAATTTTTCAGATGAAGAAAATCCTTCCCATATTTATACTAGAGTGGGGACTTATACTATCAAGCAAACGGTTACTTATCCTTTTGGTTGTCAATATGTTTATACAACAACTATAAAAATTGAAAAAGGATACAGTGTTGAAATGCCTACGGCTTTTACTCCTAATAATGATGGAACCAATGATAGTTTTGCTCCCATATTCCTAGGTTTTATTGAAGTAACTTTATATGTTTATGATACATGGGGAAGTTTAATCTACACTGAAAAGGGGGAAAACATCAAAGGCTGGAATGGAAAAATGAAAGGTTTAGATGCCGAAAATGGAAATTATTATTACAAAATGATTGGTAAGACTTTTTATAAACATGATGTTGTATTGGAAGGTGCTTTAACATTAATTAAATAAAAGAAGAACATAACTAATGAGAATTAAATTAATTATTATCCTGATTTCGTGTTTCTTTTATTCGAATGTTCAAGCACAAGATCCCATTTTTACCCAATATTTTTTAGTACCCGAAACCTTAAATCCAGGTTTTACGGGATTTATGGAAACCACATATACCGGAATTATTCACAGAGAACAATGGCCGGATTTGAATTTGAAAATAGCTACTGATTATGCTTTTTTAAATACCTGGAGTGAAGAAATGAATTCTGGATTAGGTATTAGTTTTTTAAATCAGAGAGAAAATGTAACCAATTATAATTTTTCGCAGTTAAATGCCAGTTATACTTATCGGGTGCGGGTGAGTGACGAATGGGATTTCAGGCCAGCTATCGAAGTAGGTTTTGGGTCTAAGTCTTTTGCTTTTCGAAATTTACTATTGGAAGACCAAATTAACATCCGAACCGGAGTGAACAATGCAACTTCGATTGATCCGGCATTGCAAAACGATAAAGTAGGATTTTTTGATATCGGAGCTGCAATGGTTTTCAATACCGAAGATTTATGGATTGGACTTTCGATGAAACATCTAAATAAGCCAAATATTGCTTTTAATAAAGATGGAAATGTCCCTTTGAATACCTTTTTCTCATTGAGTACAGGTTATGAATTCCTGCTGGCTGATTATATTGATGTACAGTTTTTCCCGTATGCTACAAAAATGTTTGCTACTGCTAATTATATGCAACAAGGTCGATACAATCGTTTGGATTTAGGAGCGTCTATTTTGTTTGAAAAAATGTTTTTCGGAGCAACTGCTGTCACTAATCCGGCTAAAAACGGACTTGATAGTCATTTGTTGACTTCTGTTAATCTTTTTACAGGACTGCAATACGATCACTTGCGTTTGGGCTTGTCTTATGATATGAATACCACTAAAATTGGTAGAACTGGTGGAGTGTATGAATTGTCATTAACTTATCAGTTTAATTTGGATAAAAAATGTTTTGGTTGTCCTAATTATACCGGAAGATAAAAAAACAAAAGGCTGTTGAAAAAACAGCCTTTTTTATTGGTGTTATTCAGCGGTAACAGGGTCAATGACTACTGAAACTTTACTGATTGAATTGGCTGGAAATCCGCCTTGTTTAGCGTGTTCCATAATCATTTCCTCATTTGGCGCGTTGTAAACACAATAGATTTTGTTATCCGTCACATAACTGTGAACCCATTGAATTTCAGATCCCATTTTGAGCAATACACCACAAGAGGCTTGCGAAATAGCTTTTAATTGCTCGGTAGTTAACTTTCCTGCATCAGGAATTTCTCTTTCAATAACATACTTAGGCATTGCTTTTAATTTTAGAATTGATAAACTTTTTTGGTTTGGAGTACCACTAAGTTACAAAAAATAAAAGCTAATCTGTTGTTTTTGAATTTATTAAAATGTTTGTGTGATTATTTTTTTAGTACTTTTTTGAAAAGTGAAATAATAAGCAAAACAGCAAATCCGAAAACCAGTCCGATGATGAATTCTTTAACGAAAGCAGGAATTGCTTCTGCAAAATGATGTAAAAAATCAATGTTATGGGCAAATATTCCTCCGGCAACCAAAAGTAAAGCAATCGTACCTATTATAGATAAAGCTTTAATGACTTTTGGGAGTGCTTCTACTAATATATTTCCAATAAATTTTGCCGGACTTTTTTCATTTTTGCTTAGTGCAATCAATTTAAAACCGGTTTCGTCCATGCGAACAATCAAAGCTACAATACCATAAACACCTACAGTTGCTAATAAGGCAATGATAGAAACGCTTATGATTTGGGAAATTAATGGCTGACCAATAACAGTTCCTAAAGCAATAATGACAATTTCAACCGATAAAATAAAATCGGTTACAATGGCTGATTTTACTTTTTCTTTTTCAATCACTAAAATTTCTTCTTCAGATTGTACTTCCGATTCGATATTGATTTTTTCATGAGGATGCGGAACAATGTATTCATAAATTTTTTCAGCTCCTTCGTAAGCGAGATAAAGTCCGCCCAGAACGAGTATAATTTTTATAGCAATTGGAAAATAAGCACTCAAAACAAAAGCAATCGGAAGAATAATTATCTTGTTAAGTAGCGAACCTTTGGTAATTGCCCATAAAACGGGTAATTCTCTTGAGGAAGCAAATCCTGAGGCTTTTTCGGCATTTACAGCCAAATCATCTCCTAAAATTCCGGCAGTTTTTTTGGCTGCCACCTTGCTCATTACGGCTACATCGTCCATAAGAGCTGCAATATCATCTAATAAAGCAAAAAATCCTGATGCCATTATAATTGTTTTTTTTAAACTATTTAATTAAATAATTAAAGTTGATAGTTTTATTTGTAATGCGCCGAAATTACTACTTTTTTTATTGTTTTTATACGAAATTACATGAAAAAATTTTGCAATTTTCTTTGTCAAACTTATTTTTTAGGATAGGAAGGAAGCGGCACAAATTCGGTTTCGCCATTTATTTTATCAAACTTTTGTTCGCTCCATTTTTGCTTGGCTTTTTCAATTAATTCTTTATCTGTCGAAACAAAGTTCCAGTCGATAAAACGTTCTTCAGGATAAGCTTCGCCTCCAAAAATGTAGATAGTAGAATTGGGTTGCATTGTAAATTCGCAAAGGCTACTATTTTTGGCTACTAATATTTGTTTAGGACCATATTCATTTCCGTCGTTTTCAATTCCGCCTTCCAGAATATAAAGCCCTGCTTCACCATACAAATGTTTGCCAATATTTAATTTCCTTTCTACGCTGGATTTGATTTCCAGCATGTACATCGGACTGTAAACTGGAACTTTTGATTTTCGTCCAAAAGCTTCTCCGGCAACTAATTTAAATTCGACATCATCTTCTTTCCAGGATGGAATAGCATTGCTGTCAATGTGAAAAAATTCAGGGTTCATTTCTTCGAGATGCTTTGGTAACGCTACCCAAATTTGTAAACCATGCATGTTTTTTTCAGAATGACGTAAATATTCCGGTGTGCGTTCAGAATGTACGATACCTTTTCCGGCGGTCATCCAGTTCACTTCACCTGGTTTTATTTCAACTTCATTTCCCAGGCTATCGCGGTGCATAATACTTCCTTCAAATAAAAAGGTAAGGGTAGAAAGTCCAATATGTGGATGAGGTAATACATCAAAATTCTGACGTTCATTCATTTTTACAGGTCCCATGTGATCTATATAGATGAATGGACCCACCATGCGTTTTTGACGAAAAGGTAATAGTCGGCCTACCAGAAAATTTCCAATATCGGCAGCGCGTTCTTCTATGATGAGGTTGACGTTTGACATAATGATTGTATTTAGAGGATTACTTTTGGACTAGAATTCTCTTGGTTGAGGTCTTTTTTTAAACCAAAAGTTTAGATAGAATCAATAACACTTTCCAATGCTCTTCTTGATTTAGGAGTCACTTCGATACGGTTAAAATCATCTTCCGCACCATAACCCACCGCCATAGCAAATAAAGGTTTGTAATCGTTCATTCCTAAAACGTCCTTGTATTTATCGCTTTCAATTCCTTCCATCGCAGTCGAATCTAATCCTAAAGCAATACTTGCGGTTAAACCAACTCCTAGTGCAATATAAACTTGTTTAGATAACCAGGTTTTTAATTCGGATTCCGGAGTATTGGCTTTGATTTTATTGTACCAATCTCTTCGGGCTGCTGGTAATTCGGCGTCAACTATTTTTTGAAAAGCATCTAAGTCATCTGCCACAGAAAAAACTACTAATAAATGTGCCTGATTGATTTTTTCGGTGTTGTGCATCGAAACAGCGGCTAGTTTAGACTTCATTTCCGGATTTTGAACAAAGGTAAATTTCCATGGCTGAATGTTGATGGAAGAAGGAGTAAGACGCAAAATTTCTTTCAACTCTTCAATTTTATCCTGCGGAATCGCTTTGTTTGATTGGTAATGTTTGGCAGTATATCTTTTTTGAATTAATTCTAAAATGTTCATTGTTCTATTTTTCTAAATTGACTTCCTGCAAATTTAAGGTATTTATGTGTATTGTGGTAAAAGGTTTTATTGCACGCAGATTTAGTAGATTATAGCAGATGAAAATTTTAAGTTATGCTTTCGCCAAAAGTCAATAAATTATTATCCGGATCGATTAGAGCAAACTCTTTTTGTCCCCAGGGTTTGTTTTGCAAAGGCGCATTAGGATGAATGCTGACTTTTTTATCCAGTAAAGATTGGTAAAAGTCATCAATGCCTTGGGTACGAATATAAACCTGACCGTAATTTTCTTCGGGATTCAGGGTTTTGAATTCAAAAAAATGAATTTCGATGTTGTCTTTTTTGAGCAACAAATAATCCCCATAATCTCCAATTTCAGTGAAAGCTAATTGTGCCATATAAAAAGCTTTGGTAGCATTTTTATCGCGCATCGGTAATTTGGGAATGATGGAGGTATGCATAGTTTTTAAGTTTTATATTGAAACTTTTGTTGAAAACTGAAACTATTATAAGGAGTCGATAATAGGTTTTTCAAAATTAATCCATTTTTCATAACCTTTATCACTTAAATGAACTCCGTCAACGGTAAACTCTTTAGGTAAATCTCCATTTGAGTCTGCAAATTGGCTGTAAAAATCTAAAACTTTATAGAATCCTTTGTTTTTGTTTTTTTTAATAATTTCATTTAGGATTTTAATATCCTGTTTCAAAAAGTCTCTGCGGCTAGGTAAGACGGTGCGAACATAAATTTGGGTCGCTGGAGATCGACGGTGAATTCGTTTTGCAATTTTTAGAATATTTTGTCCTACACAAGTTACGGAAGGTATAATTTTAAAGTACTTTAATTTTCCATTATCTTCTTTATAATGAATATTAAATAAATCATTAATACCAATCATAATAAAAACAGCTTTTGGCTTGAAATAAACAATTTCGTTCAGGCGTTTTAGCACGCCATCCGTGAGGTCTCCGGCAATACCGCGATTGCGAAGATGTGGTTTATTGAATTTTTCATCCCAATTTTTAATTTTTTCAGTAATGCTATTTCCAATGAAAACAATGTCGCCCATTTCTAAAGGCTCTTTCTCAAAAGTAGCCATTCTTTGTTTGTAATGTTTTTGAGTCCAGTCATTATGATATTGAGAAACAATGTCCTTTTGCGGATAAAATTTCTTTTTTTGTTTATCTGTTAGCGGTTTTGTTTGTCCTATAATTGTCTGACTGCAAATAATGAGACCTAAAAGGAAAAATGTTTTATGAAGCATTTGGTTGATTTAGTTTTAATAGATAAAGTGATTTTCTATATTTTTTCAGCTACAAATTATCTTTTTAATTTCTAATTTTTTGTAATTGAAATGGCTCTTATACTTTTGGAGTAAAATCAATCATCCATTCAATGCCAAATTTATCTCTGAACATTCCAAAATAAGAACCCCAGGGACTGTTATCGATTGGACATTCAATAGTTCCGCCTGCTGAAAGTGCGTTGAATAATTGGTCGGCTTCTTCACGACTTTCGGCACTAATCGATATTTTAGACCTGTTCTCGTTTTCGTTTACCCGTCCCATACTTTCTGGAACGTCATTAGCTAGCAAAGTGTTTGTGCCAATGGGTAAAGCAATGTGCATAATCTTATTTAATTCCTGTTCTGGTACTGGAAATGCGTCACTTGACAAATCTTTGAAACGTACAATATTTGTAAACTCTCCTCCAAATACCGATTGGTAAAAAAGAAACGCTTCCTCGGCATTTCCGTTGAAGTTAATGTGCGGATTGATAAGTGCCATGGTTTATTAAAAAATCAATTTATGTTAAAGGTTTAAACTCCAGTTAAAGACTAACTTTATCGAATTTGTTTTGGTAGTTGAGATATTACCAAGTTTTGTCGCTCCAATATCGTTAAGCCCAAAATCATCTCTAATTTCTACTGATACATTATCACGTTTATCAAATTTAAAATTCATACCTATGCCTAATGATAAGCCGTAGTTTTTCTTTTTAAATAATTCATTAAAATCTAAATCACTAATGTTATCACCAGTGTCTGTATTAATCATTTCATTGGAAACCTTTATAATAGGATTATAAAAAATACCACCGTTGATGAAAAATTCATTGTAAACGCCCAAATTATATTGTAAGAGAACAGGAATGTTCAAATGTGTAAATGTAGTTTTATCTTTGATCATATAAGTATCAGCCCAATTTTTAGGACCACTTCTATATTCTGATTTGAAAGGACTTTGTTCGTAATTTAAATTAGTTACTACAGAAAAGTGTTTGTTAATTTTGTATTGTAATGAAAGCCCCAAAAAATAATTAAAATTAGATTTATATTTATCTGCAAAAGAATCTCCTCTCAAACTGTTATAATTTGGTCCAGCATTAATTCCGATACTAAACTTTGAAATTTTTGGGGCATTTTTTTCTTGAGCAATTGTATAATTTGTGAAATGTAAAATAATAATAAATAATAATAAGTAATTTTTGTTCATAGGTTGTTTAGGTATAAAATATTTCATTTTGATTCAAATATATTAAAATATTCTTACAAAAGTTATTTTGCAAATTAATTGTATTCAATAGCCCTGATGGTAGCGGCATCCTCTTGTGGTAGCGATAGCGAATACAAGAGGTATAGCGTCCCGATAGCTATCGGGACAGGAGGGAAGTTGTTATGAAAAATCATCGTTTTGCTCCTAAATAAAAAAAACACCAATCGGTTAGGACTGGTGTTGTAATTATTGAAAATTTTATGTCAGTTCGAGCGCAGTCGAGAACTTTTATATTATGTTAAGCTTGCCTCTCGACTGCGCTCGATGTGACAATCCATTGATGTTTATAAAGCCATCTCGACTGCGCTCGATGTGACAAAATAAGTATCGTGCTTCATGAACCTTAATTTCTTAATGGTTCAAATAAATGTGTTCAAACTTCCGCTTTTTCGCTTTGGTTTCTGAAAACCAATTGGCCGTCAAAAGCGTCTAAAAGTATGATACTGTCGGTAGTGATTTTTCCGGCAAGGATTTCTTTAGACAGTTTGTTCAACACTTCTCTTTGAATCACACGTTTTACCGGGCGGGCACCAAACTGCGGGTCGAATCCTTTATCTGAAAGGTACTCGATGGCTTGCGGAGTGGCGTCCATAGTAATACCTTGTTGTGCCAGCATTTTAGTCACTGATTTCAATTGTAAGCCTACAATTTGCGCAATATTGGCATTGGTCAACGGCGTAAACATCACAATTTCATCAATACGGTTAATGAATTCGGGACGAACGGTTTGTTTCAACAAGCCTAGCACTTCTACTTTGGCAGCCTCAGTAGCGGCTTCGATACCTCCTTTCAGGTTTTCAAATTTCTCCTGAATGATTTGGCTTCCCATATTAGAAGTCATGATGATAATGGAGTTTTTAAAATCGGCCAATCTTCCTTTGTTGTCAGTCAAACGTCCTTCGTCCAAAACCTGTAACAGTATATTAAACGTATCCGGATGCGCTTTTTCAATTTCGTCCAAAAGAATTACCGAATACGGTTTTCTACGAACCGCTTCGGTCAATTGTCCACCTTCGTCATATCCTACATATCCCGGAGGCGCACCTACCAAACGGCTTACCGCATGACGTTCCTGATATTCACTCATATCAATACGGGTCATGGCATTTTCGTCGTCGAATAAATATTCGGCCAAGGCTTTTGCCAACTCAGTTTTACCCACACCAGTTGTACCCAGGAATAAGAAGGTACCAACCGGTTTTTTCATATCCTGTAATCCGGCACGACTACGGCGAACGGCATCACTCACGGCTTCGATAGCTTCTTCCTGACCTACCACACGGCGGTGCAATTCTTCTTCCAGATGCAGGAGTTTTTCTCTTTCACCCTGCAACATTTTTACCACCGGAATTCCGGTCCATTTAGCCACTACTTCAGCAATATCTTCACGATTTACTTCTTCTTTAATCAAGGAATTACCATGTTGGTTTTCCTGTAATTCTTTAAGCAAAGCATCTAGTTGTTCCTGCGCTTCTTTGATGCGTCCGTAACGGATTTCGGCTACCTTTCCGTAATCGCCTTCACGCTCGGCACGTTCGGCTTCGTATTTAAGGTTTTCAATTTGGGCTTTTTCTGCCTGAATGTTATCAACGATATCTTTTTCTGATTTCCATTTGGCGAAAATCTTATTGCGTTCTTCTTTCAGATTGGCCAATTCCAAACCAAGAATTTTGAGTTTGGCTTCGTCTTTTTCACGTTTGATGGCTTCAATTTCGATTTCCAACTGCATTACTTTTCGATCCAAAACATCCAGCTCTTCCGGTTTTGAATTGATTTCCATACGGATTTTGGAAGCCGCTTCGTCCATTAAATCGATGGCTTTATCCGGTAAAAAACGATTGGTAATGTAGCGTTGTGATAATTCAACTGCAGCGATGATAGCCTCATCTTTGATTTGTACCTGATGGTGTGTTTCGTATTTTTCTTTAATCCCACGCAAGATTGAAATCGCACTTTCGGTATCGGGTTCGTCAATCAGTACTTTTTGGAAACGTCTTTCTAAGGCTTTGTCTTTTTCAAAGTACTTTTGGTATTCGTCCAAAGTCGTAGCTCCGATAGCTCTTAGTTCTCCACGCGCCAAAGCCGGTTTTAAAATATTCGCAGCATCCATAGCGCCTTCGCCACCTCCGGCACCCACTAAAGTATGAATTTCGTCAATGAATAAAACAATATCCCCTTCGGCAGAAGTTACTTCTTTTACCACCGATTTCAAACGTTCTTCAAATTCTCCTTTATATTTGGCACCGGCAATCAAAGCTCCCATATCCAGCGAGTACACGATTTTTTCTTTCAGGTTTTCCGGTACATCACCATCTACAATTCGGTGAGCTAAACCTTCGGCAATGGCTGTTTTACCTACACCTGGTTCACCAACAAGCATCGGGTTGTTTTTAGTTCGACGAGTCAGGATTTGCAACACACGACGAATTTCTTCATCACGACCAATTACAGGATCCAGTTTTCCGCTACGAGCCAGTTCGTTCAGGTTTTTGGCGTATTTATTCAAAGAATTGTAAGTTTCCTCAGCAGAAGCCGAAGTTACTCTTTCTCCTTTGCGCAATTCATCGATAGCAGCTTTTAGACCTTTTTCGGTTACGCCCTGATCTTTTAAAATTTGAGAAACCTTAGATTTGGATCCAAAAATAGCCAGAATCAAATGTTCGATAGAAACGTATTCATCGTTCATTCTTTGAGCAATAATTTCAGATTCGTTTAAGCTTTTATTGGCTTCTCTGGAAAGCATGATATCGCCACCGGAAACTTTTGGAAAACTTTGAATGGTACTGTCTAAAACCTGTAAAAATAGCGGCACATTAACGTTTAGTTTTTTCAAAATAAACGGAGCCACATTTTCATCAACTTCAAAAATAGCTTTGAAAATATGTTCGTTTTCTATTTGTTGTTGGCCATAACGTTGTGCCAATTGTTGCGAAAGCTGAATGGCTTCCTGAGATTTAATTGTAAATTTATTGATGTTCATTTCGTTTATAGATTTGGTTTAAACTAATATTACTTAACTTTGCAGAAGTTGGGACAAATTATATTCCATAGTAAATTTAAGGACAAAAAGGCATTTAAAAGCTGATTTTTATCAGTTTCTAATGTCAAAAAGTCAGAAAATAAGTCAAAATATGAGTTTTTTAAAAAATATCTTCGGGAGCGATGAAGCTCCAAAACAACAGGAATCCAAAATTAATTGGGAAAATCTAACTGATTTAAATCAATTGGGTGAAATTATTTTTAATTCGAATGAGAAACCGGCAGTGATTTTTAAACACAGTACGCGTTGTAGTGTCAGCAGAATGGCGCTAAAACAATTTGAAAACGAATTCAATTTAGAAGAAGAGGTTACGCCTTATTTTCTGGATTTAATTAGCTATCGCGAAATTTCGAATGAAATAGCCAATCGTTTTCAGGTGCAACATCAATCACCACAAATTTTGGTAATTAAAGACGGAAAATCAATTTATGATGCGTCGCATTCCGATATCGATGCGGAAAGTTTGAAGGAGTTGGTTTAGTTTTTTTTACGCAAAGTAATAGCAGTTTTTTCTCCAAGTTTCGCTAAGTTTTTGCCTTCTTTGCGAAGAAAAAATAGCCACGGACCTGTCTGTTGACAGGCTGGTTAAACAGATTAAAAGGATTTTTCTTTGTGTTTTCTGTAGTTATTTTTTTGCCACAGATTGCACGGATTATTACAGATTTACACAAATTTTATATGTTGTCTTTGGGTGAACTTTGTGACTTTTGAGGTAATTTTTTTGCCACAGATTAAAAGATTAGGATAGATTTTTTTTGTGTCCTTTGCGGTTAAATTTTTATACCACAAATGATATTAAATCTTAATAATTTCCGCTGGAGCCACCACCACTAAAACCACCTCCGCCAAATTTTATTTTAGACTCATCGAGTGTAGTGGGTTTCATACCCATTTGTGAAGCGGTAATTAGTATTTCGGCATTTGCAAGTGCATTCGAATTTAGAAAACGATCGATTTTAAAAGTGATACCGGACTCCTTTTCTTTAATGCTTCTTATAACAAAAAAGCTAAAGAAGAATAGTATCATGCCAGCAGCTGTCAAAGCTATTTCTACTGGGAGCAAAGCATAATAATAACGAATCGTATAGATTGAAAATGTCAAAGCAAGTACTCCAATCCAGAGCATGAATCGATTTCTTGCTTTTAACGCTCTAAAAATATAAGTCAGTGGTACCAAAAAAGTAAAAAGATAAAAGAAAGGAGCAAAAGTAATGTCTTGGCCTTTAGGTATTTCTGTTCCTAATAATAGAATTGATAATTCTCTTACCACGAGGTAATTACCCGCTAAATAAAACAAAATCAAGGCGTAGTTATTGGTAAGCAAAATTCCGTTGTAGTAATAACTATTTGTGACTTTTTCTAAACTTTTTTTGCTTAGCCAATAACCAACTACTGCAAATAGCATCATGATGAAAGGAAGTAATGATTTTGCAATTACACCCAATTCAAAGGTAGTATAAGCAATTGTGGCTGTAGCTGCGAGACAAGCAATTAAGGCTGATGAGAGATGTAAATAGCGTAGGTATGTTAGGATAGCTGCTATAGAAATTACACAAGTAATAAGTAATTCGCTACCGTCAAAAGTGCTGCCTGTAAAAACACCTAAAGCTAATAAGAATCCTAAAAGATAGGCATCGTCTAATCCGTGGCCAAAATAATTTTCTCGACTAAAGTATTCTAATCCAATAATACCTACAAGGGCAATTATTAATACTATTATCGATAAGTGATTTTGAAATAATTGAAATAGAGTTAAAGATAAAGTTCCACAAATGGAGGAATACATTAAGCAGCCTAAAAGAAAAAATCCTAATCTAACTAAGAGGTTTTTATTGGTTTTTAAATGATTAAGTTGGCTATGAATATTTTCAAATTGTTCCTTAGAAATGAAGCCGGCGTTTTTTAAATCCTTTGCTTCATCAAGTAAAATGGAGTTGTCCAGCAAATTTTTATCGTAGGCGATCATTAGTTATTCTTTTTATTAAAATTTTTAATCTGTTTAGTAAATAATAAGATAGAACCAACAAAGTATATAGGTGCTAACATAAGATAAAATTCCAGGATTATTTTAGAAGAGAGAAAGTCTATTATTTTAAAAAGTACTACATTTAATCCAATATAGGCGTAAATATGTGTGAAAAAATAGAGAGATAAGGCTTTGTAATCTATACTTTTGAAATAGAAATAAATGGTACTTAAACCTAGAATTAGTTCAAAAACAAACCAATAATTTTCGAATAAATTAGCAATACTAGCTATCGAAATCAGATGTAAGGCAAATGTGAGAAAGATGAAAGCAAAGTGTTCTTTGAGTTTTGATTTTTCACTATAGACGGTCCAAAGAATCAATAGAATTCCTAATCCAATAGCTGAATAACTCAAATCTGGATTGTCATAAAATTTATTGTTTAATATAGCAGTTGGATTAATACTTAAACCTATGTACGCTGTTAATCCAGAAATAGCAATAGAAAGCGAACTTTTATTGTCAAAATAATAGGCGCAAAAAAAACTGACCAGCGTAGGAACTAAGGTTGCCAATCCGAAATGCGTTCCAAAAGTATTGTACTGTAATTGTAGATAGCCAATAAAAATACAACTCAATAAATTGGCAGCTAAAACCAAATAATCAAAGACAGGATTGGAAAAGGTAGTTTCTGTTTTTTTAAAACCCTCAAAATTTTTGAAACAAAAATAAAAACTAACAGCAATAACAACTAACAACAAACATAAAATGACGGTATGCCCAATGGTATCAATATTTTGATAAATTAAAATACCCATTCCAGTAGTGAACATAATAACGGAGAGATACAAAAGGATTTTCAATTCGTTATGAAGTGAAAAAAAATCCCTATTTCGGTAGTTGTTTATTTCAGTTGCCTGCTCCGGAGATATAAATTGCTGATCAGCGAGAGTTTGAGTTGCCTTTTGATGAAAATTGGTCATAAAACATAAATGAATAAAATCAAATTTACATTTTATATTTAAAACTTTCTTATAAATAGGTTTTTATTTACAAGTAAAATGGTTGGTTATAAAAAAGGTGCTCATAAAGCACCTTTTTTATTTAGAATGAAGCATTCATTTTTTCTTTTATCTCATTCAAACAAAGGTTATTGATACTTCCTTCGTGTGTATGTTTGGTTGCTTTGGGTGATTGATAATTTCCGGCTTCAATTTGCAAAGCTACTTCTTTGTAAGCATCTCTAAATGGAATTCCGGCGGTTACCATTTCGTTCAAAGTATCTACAGTAAATAGATAATCGTATTTTTTATCTTCTAAAATATTTTCTTTTACCTTGATATCCGGAATAGAGAAAATAGCAATATCCAAACAAGCTTTTAAGTTTTGGATCGCAGGGAAAACACCTTCTTTTAAAAGTTGTAAATCTCTGTGATAACCGCTTGGTAAGTTGTTGGTGATTAAAGTTAACTCATAAGGTAATGCCTGAATCTTGTTGCATTTTCCACGGATAAGTTCAAATACATCCGGATTCTTTTTATGAGGCATAATGCTTGAACCTGTAGTCAGATTAGCCGGTAAACCAATGAAATCAAAATTTTGGCTCATATACAAACATACGTCATAGGCAAATTTAGCAAGTGTTCCTGCAACACTAGCCATTGCAAAAGAAACTGTTTTCTCTGATTTTCCACGACTCATTTGTGCTGCTACTGAATTGTACTTTAGCGTACTGAAACCCATTTCCTTGGTGGTAAACGTTCGGTCAATAGGGAAGGAGCTACCGTATCCTGCAGCAGAACCTAAAGGGTTTTGATCTACTACTTTTAAAGCAGCATTCAACATACTCATATCGTCTATTAAACTTTCAGCATAAGCGGAAAACCACATTCCGAATGAACTTGGCATAGCAATTTGCAAATGGGTATAGCCCGGCAATAAGACGTTTTGGTGTTTTTCAGCAGAAGCCATTAACAAATCAAAAAGTGATTTAACTTGTTGTTTTAATTGCAGCACTTCTTCTTTTAGATACAAATTCATATCCACTAAAACCTGATCGTTACGGGAACGGGCTGTGTGGATTTTTTTTCCGGCATCACCTACTTTTTGGGTCAATAAATATTCGACTTTTGAATGGACGTCTTCAAATGAATCTTCGATTGTAAAATTTCCGGCTTTGATATCTTCCTGAATTTCTGCTAATGCACCTAATAAATCTTCGCATTCTTCATTGGTGATCAAGCCAATTTTAGCAAGCATTTTTGCCTGAGCGATGTTTCCAGTTACATCATGTTTGGCTAAAATCAAATCTAATTCACGATCGTTTCCTACGGTGAATAAATCGATTTGTTTATCAGTTGGTATTCCTTTTTCCCAAAGTTTCATAATTGTATTTTTGTTTTGGATTGTAGAAGCTACTATAAAGTTGTTCTTACTATGTTTTTTTACAGAGAAATTCAGAAATTATTTTAAGATTTCAAAATTATTTTTTGCATAATTGATTTAATGCATTTGTATATTCTGTTGTTATCGGTTTTCCTCCAAGTTTTAAGCATTGATTATAATATTTTAATGCATTTCCACAATCTTTTTTTAAATAATAACTAGCAGAAAGTTTAAATAAAGTATTTTGATTTTTAGAATCTATAATTAATGACTTTTTAAATAAATCTATTGCTGTATTTAAATCATTTAAAGTATTTGTTATTTGATATTTACTCATGTAAACAGATGCTTTGTCAGTAATTAGATTTGAACTGTGAGAGTTTAAAACTAGTCCTTCTTCATACTGAGTTAATGCATTTTTAAAATCTTTGAAGGTAAAATATACAGCTCCAAATCCCCAAAAGACATTTTCGTTTTTTGGGTCAAGAAGCCAAGCTTGATTAAATCTATACATTGCAGTTTTTATATCTCCTTTGTACAAATAATCGAAACCAAGTTTGATTAATAATTCAGAACCTTTATGGCGTGTTCCTGTTTGTGCTACATAATCTGCAATAAGTTTATTATCAGCGACTATTTGAGCCTCAGTTTTTTTTACATTACCATATTTAGGTAAAAGTCGAATATTATTTTTTGCTTCTGATTTCCATTCATCATATTTTATTTGTTGACCAAATCCTAAATAAGAAATTAATAATACTAGTATAGATAATAAGGATTTCATAAATATTTAGTCTAAAATGATAAATTTTGAATAAAAATAAAAGATTCTAAAATTAGAGATTAGCTTCTTAAAAAATCAGTCAATATTCTAATGTACAATTCGATTCCTTCTTCGATTTCGTTTAAATAAATAAATTCATCCGCCGAGTGTGAACGTAAACTGTCACCAGGTCCTAATTTTAATGATTTACAGTATAAAACGGACTGATCTGAAAGGGTAGGAGAGCCGTAAGTAGTTCTTCCTAATGCAATACCTGCCTGAACTAATCCGTGAGATACCGGGATAGATGATGCATTTAAGTGCATCGAACGCGGATTGACTTCGGCGTTCACATTCTCTCTTACAGTCGCTAAAATTTCGGTATTATTGTAGCAGTCGTTTACGCGGATATCTACAACTAATTCACATTCTGATGGAACGACATTGTGTTGTTTTCCGGCATTAATTTGGGTTACGGTCATTTTTACAGGACCTAAAACCTCAGATATTTTTTCGAATTGGTAATTTTTAAACCATTCAATTACCGGCAATGTATTATAAATAGGATTGTCCGGGTTGTTGTGTGCGGCGTGACTGGCTGTTCCGTTTACTTTAACATCCAAAACTAATAAACCTTTTTCGGCTACGGCTAATTGCATCAATGTTGGCTCACCTACAATTGCGCATTCTAATTCCGGTAAATGTTTTAAAACACTGTTCAATCCATTTCTACCGCTACTTTCTTCTTCGGCCGAAGCTACCACTACGATATTGTAGGGTAAATTTTCGCTGGCATAAAAATGTGTAAAAGTAGCAATTAAAGAAACCAGACAACCTCCGGCATCATTACTTCCTAAACCAAATAATTTCCCGTCTTCAACGATGGCTTTAAATGGATCTTTAGTGTACGATTTATTCGGTCTTACAGTGTCGTGATGAGAGTTTAAAAGTATTGTTGGTTTGTTTTTGTCGAAATTTTTATTGAAAGCCCAAATATTGTTGTTTTCTCTCTCGAAAGGAATGTTATTTTGAGTAAACCAATTTTCGATTAAAAGTGCTGTTTGATCTTCTTCACTCGAAAAGGAAGGGGTTTCAATTAGCGATTTTAATAACGCAATGGCTTCTTGTGTAAGAGTTGCTATGTTTTTCATAAAGTTATTGTAGTATGCAATGCCGCTTTATTTTGTAACATTCTGTGATGACCAATTTTTATTTTTTGCACTCCTTTAGACAGGCTGTTGAAACAGTTGTCTAATTTTGGAATCATTCCGGAATGAATGGCACCTTCTTCTTTTAATTGCGAATAAAGCTCGGAATTGATTTGTTGGATTACAGAATCCTCATCCTCAACATCTGTTAAAACACCGGCTTTTTCGAAGCAATAGTTCAGAGTAACTTCAAAAACTTCTGAGGCTGCAATGGCCAATTCGCTGGCGATTGTATCTGCATTGGTGTTTAATAATTGTCCGTTTTTATCGTGCGTAATGGCACAAAAAACAGGAACAATTCCACTGTTGATTAAGGTTTCCAATAATGGCGTATTCACTTTTTGCACATCGCCTACAAAACCATAATCAATGGTTGGGTGATTTCTTTTAATTGACTGGATTAAATTCCCATCAGCACCCGAAAATCCCATTGCATTGGTGTTATTTGCCTGTAATTGAGCAACAATATTTTTGTTGATTTCTCCGGCATAAATCATTACTACGACATCCAACATGGGTTTATCGGTAATGCGTCGCCCTTCAATCATTTGAGGGACTAAACCAATACTTTGAGCCATTTTGGTAGCCGATTTTCCGCCACCGTGAACCAGAATTTTATTACCTTCAATCTTAGAAAAATCAGCTAAGAAATTAGTTAATTCGGCAGGATTATCAATGATGTTTCCACCAATTTTTATGATAGATAATGGTTGCTTATTTTTTTCCATTTTCTAATATTTTTTGTAGAACTAATTGAGCTGAATAGGTTCTATTGTTAGCTTGTTCGATAACAACTGAATTCTCGCTGTCAATTACTTCATCAGTAACAATTACATTTCTTCTAACAGGCAAACAGTGCATGAATTTAGCATTATTAGTCAAAGCCATTTTCTCAGCAGTTACGGTCCAGTTTGGATCTGAATTCGTTATTTTTCCGTATTCTTTGTAATTACTCCAGTTTTTGGCATAGATAAAATCAGCATTTTCAAAAGCCTTATTTTGATCGTATTCAATTACTGAATCTTTAGTGATTTCAGGATTCAATTCGTAACCTTCCGGATGTGTGATTACAAAATCCATATCTTTTTGCTTTTGCATCATTTCTACAAAAGAATTAGGAACTGCCTGAGGTAAAGCTCTTGGATGAGGAGCCCAGGTTAAAACTACTTTGGCCCTGTGTTTGGTTTTGTGTTCCGCCATTGTAATCGCATCAGCAAGAGATTGCATCGGATGTCCCGTAGCACTTTCCATGTTCACAACCGGCACAGAAGCGTATTTCATGAAACCGGAAATTACCGTTTCGGCATTGTCTTTTTCTTTGTCTACTAATCCGGCAAAAGCTCTGATAGCGATAATGTCGCAATATTGAGAAACAACGGCTGCGGCTTCTTTAATATGCTCTGAAGATCCCTGATTCATCACGGCTCCGTCCTGAAATTCCAGTGTCCAGCCTTCGCTGTTAAAATTCATTACAATTACGTCCATACCCAAATTCATAGCTGCTTTTTGCGTACTCAAACGGGTTCTTAAACTGGAATTAAAAAACAACATCCCTAAGGTTTTGTTCTTTCCTAATTTCTTCTTTTTAAGCGGATTTTTTTTGATTTTTAGCGCTTGCTTCACCCATTTGTCGAGTGAGTCTATGTCTTGTATGGATAAAAAGTTCATAATTCTAAATAATTTTTACGCTGTTAAAAGGATAATAGCGGATTTATATTTCGTTATTATTATTTGTACGCTGATTAAACGGATTCGCTAATGTGAATTAGTGTTATCTGTGTTCCTATCTATACAATCTTTGTAAATGCAATTTCGTTTTTTAAAGCTTTTAATATAAAATTATCTTCTAAGCCATTTACCACCCAGGTTTCGATTTTTGCTTCTTTGGCAATGGCAGCAGAATCAATTTTAGACTGCATTCCACCTGTTCCATGAGATGATTTAGAATCCCCAATTTCTTTTTGTAATACACTCAAATCAGTAACTAATTCAATTGTTTCAGGATATTCATTATGAATCGATGCTTTGGTGTAAATACCATTGGTGTTAGTTCCTATGATAAATATATCGGCTTTTAATAAAACAGCTGTCAAAGCGGCTAATTTATCGTTGTCACCAAATTTAATTTCATCCGTAGCAACTGTATCGTTTTCATTGATGATTGGGATGTAATTATTTTTGACCAATACATTGATGGTGTTTACGATGTTCTTCTTTGTTTGTTCTTTTTCGAAATCAGAATAAGAAAGTAAACATTGTGAAGTATTTAAACCTAAATCCTTAAAGTTTTCATTGTAAATACGCATCAAATGTGGCTGACCAATGGATGCCAAAGCCTGTTTGACAAAGACATCTTTATCGTTGTTATCTAATTTTACAAATTGTTTAGCAGCTGCAATAGCTCCCGAACTTACAATTATAAATTCGTATTCATCTTTCAAAGCCGCTATTTGCATACCAATATCCTCAATCTTTCCTCTCGAAATATGATTGGTTTCTTTGGTTAAGGTGTTGCTTCCTAATTTTAATAAAATTCTTTTTTTTGCCATTTTTTAAATGCAAAGTTTTATTTTTTCAACTACAAAGCCCACAAAGTTTTCGCAAAGTGCACTAAGTTTATATGTTCTTTTATGTTTTGTATCAAATTTAGTTCTCGACTGCGCTCGAACTGACAACTGACGACTGACGACTGATTACTGACCACTGCTATCTAATCTGTCCTTCGCCGTAAATATACCATTTATTAGTTACCAAGTGCTGTAAACCAATTGGTCCGCGTTGGTGTAATTTATCAGTACTGATGGCTAATTCACCACCTAAACCAAACTGACCACCGTCAGTAAATCGGGTAGAGGCATTATGGTAAACAGATGAAGCATCAATACTTTCCATAAAATCCTGAGCAATTGTTTTATCTTCAGTTATAATGGAAGCCGAATGTCCGCCACAATATTTGTTGATTTTAGCAATTGCTTCCTGATTAGAGTTTACTGTTCCAATAACGATTTTATAATCCAAAAATTCTTCGTACCAAATCAAATCGTTTTCAATCGCTTGTATTCCGGTTGCTTTTGCAACTGAATCATCACCCAAAACGGTAACTTTAAATTTCTCTAATTCGCTTACTAATTGTTTTGCAAAAGCTTCCCAATTTGGCAAATTCGTATCAATTAAAACTTTATCTAAAGCGTTGCAAACCGATATGTTTGAGGTTTTTCCATTAATAATAATGTTTGTCGCTTTTTCTAAATCGGCATCGGCATTGACATATACAAAATTATTTCCACGACCACTTACAATCACTGGGCAACTAGCGTGTTTTTTAGTAAATTCAATCAGTTTTTCACCACCACGAGGTACGATTAGATCGACTCTTTGTGTTGGTTTTTCTAAGAAAGCCTGAGTTTGAACTCGGTCATAATTCAAATATTCTACCCAGTCAGTTGAAACTCCATTGCTTTCTAAAGCCTGATGCCAAAGGCTTACAATCTTTTGATTAGAAAGTAACGATTCTTTTCCGCCTTTCAAAAGGATTTTATTTCCCGATTTAAAAGCGATTCCTCCCGCTTCAACAGTTACGTCCGGACGGGATTCGTATATGATTAAAATAGTTCCAAAAGCAGCTGTTTTATTGCTGATTTTCATGCCGTTGTCATGGGTGAATTCATAACGAACTTGTCCCACAGGATCTTCTTGACTGGCTAATTGTTGTACAGAAAGAATCATGCCGTCAACTTTAGCATCGTCAACGAGTAAGCGTTTTTCCATAGCTAAATCTTCACCATTATAATTGGCTAAATCCTGCTGATTGATGGCTTTTAAAGCGTCTCTTTCTTGTTCTAACAAAGCCGCCATTGTGGTTAAAACAGCATTTCTTTTTTCGATTGGAAGTATTGTGTTCATTGTTTTATTTTGTTAAAAACAGAAAATATAAATTTAAAAATCAACCATATAAGTCATTTAAGTTCATTTAAGGGTAATGATAACAAGAACTTATTTGTACTTCTATGTCTTATATGGTGAAAAAATATTTTCAGAAATTATTTCAATTCAGCTAATGATTCCTGTAATGCTTTGATAAATGTGTCAATCGCATCAGTAGTAATCGTAAGCGGAGGAAGGATTCTCAATAAGTTTTTATTGTTGGCTCCACCTGTGAAAATATATTTTTCGATAATCATTTTCTTTCTTAAAGCACTCACGTCAAAGTCAAATTCAACTCCTAACATCAGTCCTCTTCCTTTTACCTTTTTGATTTCAGGAATAACTTTAATCGCTTCAAAGAAATATTCAGATACTTTGTTGGTGTTTTCGATTAATTTTTTGTCAGCCATCACGTCTAAAACCGCAATTCCGGCAGCACAAGCCAAATGACTTCCGCCAAAAGTAGTTCCTAATAAACCATAACTAGCTTGGAATTTAGGAGAAATCAAAACACCTCCAATAGGGAAACCGTTCCCCATTCCTTTAGCAGTAGTTACAATATCCGGATTGATTCCGTGGTGTTGAAAAGCAAAGAATTTCCCGCTTCTTCCGTAACCTGATTGTACTTCGTCTAAAATCAAAATCACATCGTTAGCTTTACAAGCTTTTTCCAAAGCCTGAAAAAACTCCGTTGTTCCCTGATCTAAACCACCAACTCCCTGAATAGGTTCGATGATAACCCCACAAATATCTCCTTTTTGTAATTCTGCTTCAACCAGTTCGATTTGGTTTAACGGTAAAAAAGTAACCTCTTGTTGTGCATTCAATGGCGCAACAATTTTTTTGTTATCAGTCACTGCAACTGCCGCAGAAGTTCTTCCGTGAAACGAATTGTCAAAAGCAATTACTCTTGATTTATTCGTATGGAAAGAAGCTAATTTTAATGCGTTTTCGTTGGCTTCAGCACCTGAACTGCATAAAAACAAGCTAAAATCAGTCAAACCTGAAGCTTTTCCTAATTTTTTAGCTAATTCTACTTGTAACGGATTTTGGATAGCATTCGAGTAAAAACTCAAATTATCCAATTGTTCTTTCACTTTCGCAACATAATCCGGTTGGGTGTGACCAATTGAAATTACTCCGTGACCAGAGTATAAATCTAAATATTCTGTTCCTTTTTCGTCGTAAATAGTACAGTCTACAGCTTTTACAGGCGTAATAGGATATAATGGGTAAACGTCAAATAAGTTCATTTTTTAATTAATTTAAAGATTTAAAAATTGAAGGATTTAAAGATTCTTATAATTTTTTAATTATTAAATCCTTCAATCTTTTAATTGTTTTTTAAAATCCACAAGGTTTTAGGTGTAATCCGGTAGTTTCTTCCAATCCAAACATTAAATTCATGTTTTGAACGGCTTGTCCGGAGGCTCCTTTTAATAAATTATCAATAATGGAAGTTATCAAAACCCGGTTTCCTTTTTTCATTAAACTAATAATACATTTGTTGGTTTGTACTACCTGTTTCATATTGATGTTGGTAGTTGTAACGGTTACAAATGGCTGATCGGCATAAAAAGCGTCGTATTTGGCAACCAAATCCTCTAAACTCTCTTCCGATCTTGTATATAAAGTTGCAAAAATTCCTCTTGGAAAATCGCCTCTGTTTGGAATAAAAATCAATTCGTCACTGAAAGAAACTTGCAACTGTTTCAAACTTTGGTTGATTTCGCCTAAATGTTGGTGTTCAAATGCTTTGTAGTGAGAGAAATTATTATTTCTCCAACTGAAATGCGAAGTAGCCGCCAGACCAACTCCGGCACCAGTACTTCCTGTGGTAGCATTAATATGAACATCTTCAGTCAATTTACCATCAGCGGCCAATGGCAGTAAAGCCAATTGAATAGCTGTTGCAAAACAACCCGGATTAGCAATATAATTTGCTGATTTAATATCGGTTTTGTTTAGTTCAGGCAAGCCGTAAACAAATGATTTTCCGTCGAAATTTTTATCTTTTGTCAAACGGAAATCATTTCCTAAGTCGATAATTTTCGTTGTATCAGAAAATTTGTTGTTTTCTAAAAACGAAATTGATTTTCCGTGTCCTAAACACAAGAAAAGTACATCCACATTAGGATTTACGGTATCGGTAAAATTCATTTCGATATCACCCAATAAATCGTGGTGCGCTGTCGAAAGCGGTTTTCCGGCATTAGTTGTACTGTAAACAAAATCTAATTTGGCATTAGGGTGAAACATCAGGATTCTAATTAATTCTCCTGCTGTATATCCTGAACCTCCAATTATTCCAATAGTAATCATAATCGTTTGTTTTAAAACATTTTATTTTGGCTTTTAATTTATAGCCACAGATTAAAATGATTACCACAGATTAAATCCTTTTAATCTTTTTAATCTGTGGCAATTTTTTTATTTAAAAATTACTCGTAAGTCTCTTTATTTACTGAAGAGAAAATGTTTTGAGCATTTCCTAAAATTTTGATGAATCCTTTAGCATCTTCAGATGTCCATGCATTGTTCATTTCTCCATATTGACCAAAACCAGTGTTCATCAAGTCATTTTCAGATTCGATACCGTCTAATGAGAAGTGGTATGGTTTCAATGAAACAAATACTTTCCCGTTTACTGTTTTTTGAGTATCTTCTAAGAATGTTTCGATGTTACGCATAACAGGATCTAAGAACTGACCTTCGTGGAATAACATTCCGTACCAGTTTCCTAATTGTTCTTTCCAGTATTGTTGCCATTTTCCTAGAGTGTGTTTCTCTAATAAATGGTGCGCTTTGATGATGATTAACGGAGCAGCAGCTTCAAAACCAACTCTTCCTTTGATTCCGATAATCGTATCACCTACGTGAATGTCTCTGCCAATTGCATAAGCACTAGCCAGTTTTTCTAAAGCTACAATATTGTTTGAAGGCTTATCAGCAACTCCGTTGATAGCTACCAATTCTCCTTTTTTGAATTCCAAAGTAACTTTTTCTTCACCTTGTTTTTGTAATTGAGAAGGGTAAGCTTCGCTTGGTAGTGGATCTTTAGAAGTCAAAGTTTCTTTTCCTCCTACAGAAGTTCCCCAAAGTCCTTTGTTGATAGAATATTGTGCTTTTTCCCAAGAATAGTGAACACCGTTTTTGATTAGGTAATCCACTTCTTCCTGTCTTGATAATTTCAAGTCACGGATAGGAGTGATGATTTCGATTTCAGGAGCGATGGTTTGGAAAATTAAATCAAAACGAATTTGGTCATTTCCTGCACCTGTACTTCCGTGCGCTATAGCAGTTGCACCAACAGATTTAGCATATTTAATTGCTTCGATAGCCTGAAAAACACGCTCAGCACTAACAGATAGTGGGTAAGTATTGTTTTTTAATACATTTCCATAAATCAAATATTTGATAGCTTTATCATAATATTTGTCTAAAATGGTAAGGTTAGCGTGTTTAGCGCTTCCCAGTTCGTAGGCTCTTTTTTCAATTGCATCTAATTCGGCATCATCAAAACCTCCTGTATTAATTAATACGGTGTGAACTTCATATCCTTGTTCATTTTTTAAATATTTAAGGCAATATGAGGTATCTAAACCTCCACTATAAGCTAATACAACTTTTTTCATTTTCTTTGATCTATTGGCTGTTACGATTCTGCTTGATAAGTTCCGTATTTAGCCTGATTATATTTAATTTATTTTGATTCTTTTACTTTATTCTAAAAACAATGCTTGTTTGATTTTTTTTAATCGGTTCCAAATCCTAACATTGAAGGGGTGCTTAGGCGGATCCTTAGGCTTTTCGGCAGGATCATATAGCATTCCGGTGCAAAGACACATTTTATAATCTTTGCTTTTTAAAATTTCAAAATTAGTACAGGTTTTACATCCGGACCAAAAAGTAGGATCGTTCGTTAACTCAGAAAAAGGTACTGGTTTATATCCTAACTCTGAATTGATTTTCATTACAGCTAATCCTGTAGTAATACCAAAAACTTTTGCTCCTGGGTATTTTTTTAAAGAATAATCAAATACAAAGCTTTTGATTTTTTTGGCCAAACCTAAATTTCTAAAATCAGGATGTACAATTAATCCGGAATGTGCAACAAATTTTCCATGTTGCCAACTTTCGATATAGCAGAAACCAGCAAATTCACCTTTTTTATCCAAAGCGATAACGGCATCTCTGTTAGCCATTTTCTTTTGGACATACTCAGGAGTTCTTTTTGCTATTCCGGTTCCTCTCAATAGGGCAGACGTTTCTATAGTATCACAAATAATTTGTGCATACTTAAAATGTTCTTCCTGAGCTATAACAATAGATATATTCATTTCAAGAGATGAATTTTGAGTTAAAAAATGTAAAATAATTATAATTCAATACTGAACCTTTTTTGAAATTGACTGCAAAATTAACATAATAATACCAACATGAAAAAATGTAGTAATATAAAAACGCTAATTTTTTGCTTTTTTGATAAGTTATTCCAATGGATAACGGCTGTAATTTCAATTTAGGTAATGATAAATAATGAATAATTAAACGAAAAACACTTGGATACTAAGCAAGTATCCGTACTTCGGGCGAAGTAATAGTTTCGTTTAACCGTGACAAAAAGGTAATATGTGCACTTTTATAATTCATTGGTGCAAAAATACACATATTTTTTAAACCTAACATTGATTTATCGTTTATTTTAACATTTCTTTACAGATAACTATTTTTGAGTTTAAATAGCTGTAATACAGATTGTTATTTAAATCTGTTTTTGCTAATGATTCCTTTTAATTTGGATTTTAAATCTTCTCCGGTGTTGTAAATCATTTGTTCGTTGCTAGGAAAAGGAATCAATCTTCTGTCAAAATAAGAATAATAAGATTCATCAGTCGCACGTTTATCGCCTTTGTAAGTGGCATATCCGTTAGTGAAAACAGATTCAGCTACAAGAGGAAATGATTGTAATAATTGTTTGTTTTTAAAATCTATATAATCAACATTGGCAGTTAGCTGACAGCCTTTGTATTGGTTGAATTCGTTAATGCGAATGGTGACCGTTTTTAAGTTATCAACCTTAACAATATTTCCTTTCTCATCTTTCACAACTTTACCGTCTTTGTCTAAAAGGATTTTTTGACCGTCTTTGATTTGTTTTTCCTTAATAAATTCTTTTTCTTTTATTTGCTCAGGACTAATATTAATCTCTCTGAAATTCATGATTAATTGGAAGTCATATTTGATTCCTTTTTGAATGCTACTATGATATACAGTCCATTTATCATTCAATCCTAAGGTGTTAAAATCCAATAAATCATTTTGCAAAGGCACAGGAATGACCATGTTAGTTTGATTACGTAAAACTACATTTACATAATATCTTCCTTTATTTAAAGCTTCTTCCTGTAATTGTAAAGTGTTTTGGTAATTTGGGTTGATTTGGTTTAAATATTCCAAATCATCATATGCTTTTCTAATATCCATTTTATTGGTGGATTTCAATAAAGACAAGCTATTTGCATATAGATATTTGGATAAGGCAATTTTACTGTCAACAATTTGTTTGTTGTAATTGTCGAATGGAAATTTGGCGTTTTTAGCTTCATTTATAAGTTGTAAAGGAAGTAATGGTTTGATTTTTTCCTGACGGTTATCAAGTTGTATATAAGTGTTGTATATTTTTTCCAGATTCGCAGGGTTTTTGTCCTGTTCTAATAAATTCAAACTTTTTAAATCTCTTTCTTTAGCTTTAAAAAAGGCTTCTTCCAGTAAATAAACATAATCCTGATTGCCTTTTTTATCTTTATTTGAACGTAAATTGTTGATAGCATTATCAATGGCTTCATCATAATTTCCTGAAGTAAGTAAGTTGCGGGTTTGTTTAACGCCACAAGATGCTAGGAATAATAAAAGTAAAGAAATTAAGAGTAGTTGTTTTTTCATTGTCTAAAAATTTTAGACAAATATATTTTTTTAAAATGAAATCAGCTTAGCGCATTGCTATTAAAGTGAAGTCCATATAAAAAAACAAAGCAGCCAAATTGATTTTTGACTGCTTAGTTAGAAAGTGTTAGTGATTATTAGTGTGATCCTCCTTCAGATTCCACATGGGAAATGCCTTGTTTCTTTAGAATTTGAGGGCAATAAAAGCCGTAAAAACCTAAGTAAGCAAATCCTAAGAGCGGAATAATATAAGAGAAATGTGTCCAAGAGATTCCCATGATTCCTTCGGGACTACTGATGTCAAAATCGCAAATTCGGCCTTGAATTAACGGAATTACACCACCACCCAAAATCATCATGATGAGGAAAGAAGAAGCTTTTCCGGTGTTTTTACCTAAACCAGCAATGGCTAAATCAAAGATGGATGGCCACATGATAGATAAGAACAATCCTCCTGAGATAAAGAAAAATTTAGCGATTTCCTTATCAGGATAGAAAAGTCCTAACAGCATCATTATAAATCCGGAAACACCAAAAAGCATCAGAGTTTTGCCAGCATTTTTACCTCCCAGAAAGCTGACAAAAACAAAAATTAAAATCCAAATTGGGTAAATATAGAAATCAGATACATTGTGTTCCGCAAAAATATTCGTGAAGATGATTACCCCAAACGCAACAGCAGGAACAACGAATTTCAGGATTAAATTGGTCGTTTTTGAAGTATCAAAAACATTCACACCACCGTTCCAGCGCCCAATCATCAAACTTCCCCAATACAAGGCAATAAAAGGAGGAATGGCTTCTTCTAAAATACTTCCGAATTCGGGCGTTTTTAATAAAGCAGGCAAATTACTGATGATAGTTACTTCGGTTCCTACGTAGATAAAAATAGCCAACATTCCTAAATACAATTGCGGATAATCCAAAATGCTGAAATTTTTATGACCGTGTTCAATTTTGGCTTCTTCTTCTTTTACCGGATCTTCAATTTTTGAGAAAAGCATAAAAAGTGCCACTAGAATGAAAGCACAACCTAAAATAATAAACGGAAGTTTGATGTCTTCTAATGAAAGAGCTGTTTTTTGGTTATCACCCATTCCAAATAACGCAATTCCTAATAAGATGGCGCCAATTGTTGTTCCAAAAGAATTAACTCCTCCGGCTAATGTTAAACGATGCGCACCAGTTGCCGGACTTCCCATTTTAATAGCCAGTGGATTAGCAACAATTTGTTGAATTGAAAAGCCTAAACCTACTGTAAATAAAGATGTTAAAAAGAACGAAAAACTTTCCATTGTAGCAGCTGGAACAAATAAAAACGAGCCAATTGCAGAAAGTGTCAAACCAGCTGCTAGTGTTTTCTTGTAGCCAAACTTTTGTAAAACATCTGATTTTAATGAGATTAAAAAGAAGATAATCGAACCTACAAAATAAGCGGCATAAAATGCCCAGGCAACTAATTGTGATTGTACCTGAGATAAGGTGAAAACCTTTTTAAAAACGGGAATTAATATGTCATTAGCAGAGCCAACAAACCCCCAAAAGAAAAAAACGGTAACAAGAGAGATGAATTGTCCCCACTTAGTTTGCTGATTTTCGGAATTCATAATTTTTTGATTCTTTTTTTTTGTTTATGGATATTTTTTTTACGGATGTTTTTTGTAAATGTATTTTTAATTTTTTTCTGCACAAAAACTAATTTTCTGTTTTTAACAGAATAAAGTCAGTTTTTCGACGAAACGTATCAATTTTACATGTTTTCGACAAATTTGTACATGTTTTTGTGTTTTGTTATTGTAGGTTTTGTATTTCAAAATTTATTCTTGAATATTTATATCACTATCTTTATGAGATAAACAAACTCTAATCACAATTTAAATCATGAAAAATAGAATAGGTATACGATACTCAATACTCTTATTATTTGTCGTTTTTATTACCCATGCACAAAACAATAAAAAACCACTACAATTAATGCCTTGGCCACAAAATATAACCGTATCTGAAGGTCAATTTTTATTAAGTAAAGATTTTGAAGTTAACTGTGTTGGTGCCGTTAATTCGAGAATATTAAAAGCGGCCACACAATTTTTAAGAAGAGTGGATGCGCGAAGCGGTTTGTTTTTTAAACAGGGCTATTTGACTAAAGCCAACGAATCTCCAAAAGCAGCATTGCAGATTAATTGTAAACGAATTGGGAAAGTTGAATTATATGAAGACGAAAGTTACCAATTAGCTGTAACTGCAAATTCAATAAACATTGATGCGAATACCGATTTAGGAGCTCTACATGCTTTAGAAACTTTGTATCAGTTGCTTCAAAATAATGGTTCCCAGTTTTATTTTCCTACTGTAACTATCAATGATAATCCGCGATATGTCTGGAGAGGATTGATGATTGACGGTTCAAGACATTTTATACCGTTGGAGGTGTTAAAACGCAATCTGGATGGAATGGCAGCGATGAAATTGAATGTGTTTCATTGGCATTTAGTTGATGATCAGGGATGGCGTATTGAAATTAAAAAATACCCACAATTAACAGAATTAGCTTCTGATGGACAGTTTTATACTCAAACAGAGATTGCAAGTATTGTAGATTATGCAACTGAAAAAGGAATTTTGGTAGTGCCTGAAATCGATGTTCCGGGACATGCTTCGGCAATTTTATCTGTTTTTCCCGAAATAGGAAGTGCGACAACTACTTATGCCGTTTCCCGAAAATCAGGAATTCATGATCCTACTTTGGATCCTACAAACCCTAAAACTTATGAAATTTTAGAAAATATTTTTAAGGAAGTATGTCCGTTGTTTCCGGGTGCTTATTTTCATATTGGTGGTGATGAAAATAATGGAGCAGAGTGGGATGCTAATCCGAAAATTCAGGAATTCAAGAAGAAGAATCATATAGAGAGTAATCACGATTTGCAAACCTATTTCAATATGAAGTTGGTTCCCATGCTTCAAAAACAAGGCAAGCAATTGATGGGATGGGAGGAAATTATGACTCCTAATATGTCTAAAGATGCTATTATTCACGCTTGGCGTGGTGTCAATGAAGGAGTAGAAGCAGGCGGGTCATTGATAAAAGCGGCCAAAAACGGATACAAAACGGTTTTGTCCAATGGTTTTTATATTGATTTGATGCTTTCGGTAGATTCTCATTATTTGAATGATCCAATGCCTAAAAATGCCGTTTTCACTCCAGCTGAAAAAGCTCGAATTCTGGGTGGCGAAGCGACCATGTGGAGCGAATTAGTCACTCCGTTAACGATTGATTCTCGCATTTGGCCACGAACAGCTGCCATTGCTGAAAGATTATGGTCCAGTGATACAGTGAAGGATTTGGAAAGCATGCATAAAAGACTAAAGGCGGTTTCTTATCAGTTGGAAACTATTGGTTTGACGCATATTAGAAACAAAGAAGTGATTTTGAGAAATATTGCTAATTATCAGGATACCAAAGCGCTGAATGATTTTACCAATATTTGCGAACCTTATAAAATTTATAAACGAAATGGTGGCGGAAAAAAATATTTTATGTATTCGCCTTTAACCTTATTTGCTGATGCCTGTGCTGCCGATGCTTCGGATGCGTATGAATTTAATAAAGCGGTTAAAAGTTTTTTAGAGAATAAGACTTTGGAAAACCAAAAGACCATTACGGATTATTTGAAAAAATGGGTGAATATGAATCAGGAGTTGGTGCAACTGAGTAATGATGCGCCTCTAATTCAACCGCTTTTACCAATGGCGAAGCAGTTAAGTACAATTGCCATTGAATTAGTGGCCAACTTAGAAAATAAAAAAGCACTCAATAAAACGCTAATTCAGGAAAACCTGAAACTACTCAATGAACGTAATGTTGCCGATGTGGAACTGGCCATTTATGAGAGTTTGAAGAAGTTGGCTGATTTATAAAGCTCTTGTTTTCAAACAAAAAACTCGTTTATCTGATTGTTTAGATAAACGAGTTTTTTTTTGCTCAGTTTGATGAGATTCCTCCTTCGTCGGAATGACAAACTAGGGGTTAAGTTTGCTGTAAAAAACTGTTTTTTTAGGCTATTTCCTCAATCTTGTCATGCTGACGAAGGAAGCAGTAAAGCCTTTATATTCTTTTCGTTGAGAATAAATTGTTAAATTGAGTAATTTCCATTCTACTGTTCCATAAACTAAATATTCAAATTTATTATTGTTATTTGTATTGTTAATAGTAATTGAAGTTGGCTTCCAATTTATACCACTTACGAATCCATTTAGCAATGAGTAAGCGCTTATTGGAACAATAATATTTTGTTTGTTTTTTCCACAGATAATTTCCATATTGAATTTAGAAATTAATGTTTTTTCTAAATCAACATTAAGAAAATAACTAGTATTAGGTTGTATATTGTCTTTTGAAATAAAATTCCAGGTTTTAACTTGGTTTTTGTTGGGGTCATCATCATCATTATTATCATCTGAATGTCCCATAAAAGATAAAAGTCCAAATACAAAAATAATGGAAGCAAGTAATCCTACTTTTTCTCTAATGAGTCGTGTTGCTTTAAAACAAATTGTAATAAAGAATAAGAATAGTATAATGTTTAATAAACCCCATAATAAATATATCATAGCCAATTTTTTTTATTTTCAAATATATTAAAATATTCTTACAAATATTTATAAAATCTAACTTTGAAATCCTTTCTCATAAATAGCTATTTTTTTGTACTTTTGCAGCAAATTTTATAAAAGCTATTCATGTTAACAGTAAATAATTTATCAGTTCAGTTTGGTAAGCGCATTTTGTTTGACGAAGTAAATACTACATTCACACACGGTAATATTTATGGGGTTATTGGGGCTAACGGTGCCGGAAAATCTACATTTCTTAAAATCATTTCGAGAGATATGGATCCTACTTCGGGTCACGTACACTTAGAGCCTGGAAAACGTATGTCGGTTTTAAACCAAAACCACAATATGTTTGATGAACATACCGTACTGGAAACGGTAATTATGGGGAACAAGGTTTTGTATGCTGTTAAGAAAGAAATGGACGAATTGTACTTGGATTACAATGATGCCAATGCGGACAGAATTGGAGAATTGCAGGTACAATTTGAAGAAATGAATGGTTGGAACGCCGATTCGGATGCGGCAGCCATGCTTTCTAATTTAGGTATCGGTGAAGAATTCCACTATACTTTGATGTCAGATATGGAAGGGAAGATGAAAGTACGTGTGCTTTTGGCACAGGCACTTTTTGGAAATCCTGATTTGCTGATTATGGATGAGCCTACCAACGACTTGGATTTTGAAACCATCGCTTGGTTAGAGAATTTCTTAGCGAATTATGAAAATACAGTAATTGTAGTATCTCACGACCGTCACTTCCTTGATGCGGTTTGTACTCATATTTCAGATATTGATTTTGGAAAAATCAACCATTATTCCGGAAACTATACTTTTTGGTACGAATCAAGTCAGTTAGCGGCTAAACAAAGAGCACAACAAAATAAGAAAGCAGAAGAGAAGAAACAGGAATTGGAAGAATTTATCCGTCGTTTCTCTGCTAACGTGGCGAAGTCTAAACAGGCCACTTCCCGTAAAAAAATGATTTCTAAATTAAATATTTCGGAAATCAAACCTTCGAGCCGTCGTTATCCTGCTATTATTTTTGATCAGGATCGTGAAGCTGGAGATCAAATCCTGAATGTAGAAAACTTAAGCGCTTCTATTGATGGAGAGTTGTTGTTCAAAGATATCGATTTGAATATGGCTAAAGGCGATAAAATTGTATTGTTCTCTAAAGATTCCCGTGCTACCACAGCTTTCTACGAAATTATCAATGGCAATCAAAAAGCCGATTCAGGAACTTATGATTGGGGTATTACTACCAATCAGGCGTATTTACCGGCTGAAAACCATGATTTCTTTAAAAATGATTTGTCATTAGTAGACTGGTTACGTCAATATGCTAAAACAGAGGAAGAGCGTGACGAAGTTTTCATTAGAGGTTTCCTTGGAAAAATGATTTTCTCAGGTGAAGAAGCTTTGAAGAAAAGTAATGTATTGTCAGGAGGAGAAAAAGTACGTTGTATGATTTCCAGAATGATGATGGAGCGTGCTAACATTTTAATGCTAGACGAACCTACAAACCACTTGGATTTGGAATCGATTACGGCTTTTAATAACTCATTGAAAAACTTCAAAGGTTCGGTTATTTTTACGACTCATGACCACGAATTTGCACAAACTGTAGGTAATAGAGTAGTGGAGTTGACTCCAAACGGAGTGATTGATCGTTACATGACTTTTGATGAATATTTGGATGACGAGAAAATTCAGGAACAAAGAAAGAAGATGTACAATCTGTAATAGATTGAAACACAATATAAGCAAGCCGTCTTAAAGTAATTTGAGACGGTTTTTTTGTGCTTTTTAAACAGAATTAGAAAAGGGCATAAAAAAAACACTATTTTTGCATGACCCAAGATAACACTTTATTATGACTCAAAAAGTTTTACTCAATTCCAAGGAAGTCAATATTATTCTTCATCGTTTGGCTTGTCAGCTCATTGAAAAACATCTTGATTTTAAAGATACTATTTTAATAGGTATTCAGCCAAGAGGAACTTTTTTAGCCAATCGTCTTAAGGAATTATTGGAAAAAGAATACCAAACACCTGAAATTAAATTAGGTTATTTGGATATTACTTTCTTCAGAGATGATTTCAGAAGAACTGAAAAACCATTGGAGGCTAATAAAACCCAAATTGATTTTATTGTAGAAAACAAGAAAGTCATTTTTATTGATGATGTGTTGTACACCGGAAGAAGTATTCGCGCAGCATTAACTGCAGTTCAATCTTTTGGTCGTCCATCTGAAATTGAATTATTGGTTTTAATTGACAGACGTTTCAGTCGTAATTTACCTATTCAGCCGGATTACCGTGGCCGACAGGTAGATGCTATCAATAATGAGAAAGTAAAGGTAAGTTGGAAAGAAAACGATGGAGAAGATGCCGTTTATTTGGTAACTAATTAATTATACAATCTTAACAATCCTCAATAGTAAAATATAATCGTAAATAAAAATGAAAGAATTAAGCGTAAATCATTTATTAGGTATCAAATACATTAACAAAAATGATATTGACCTTATTTTTGAAACAGCGGATCATTTTAAAGAAGTCATTAATCGTCCGATTAAGAAAGTACCTTCGTTACGAGATATTACTATTGCTAATATATTTTTTGAAAACAGTACAAGAACTAAACTTTCATTTGAATTAGCTCAAAAACGACTTTCAGCTGATGTGATTAGTTTTTCGGCAGCTCAATCTTCGGTTAAAAAAGGGGAAACGCTTATTGATACGGTGAATAATATTCTTTCGATGAAAGTGGATATGGTGGTGATGCGTCATGCTAATCCTGGAGCGGCTCACTTTTTGTCACAAAATGTAAAAGCGAGTATTGTAAATGCCGGTGACGGAGCACATGAACATCCAACGCAAGCTTTGTTAGATAGTTATTCAATTAGAGAAAAACTGGGAGATGTTGCCGGAAAAAAAGTAGTTATTGTGGGTGATATTTTGCACTCCAGAGTAGCTTTGTCTAATATCTATGCTTTGCAAATGCAGGGCGCTGAAGTAAAAGTTTGTGGACCTAAAACATTAATTCCAAAATACATTGAATCTTTAGGTGTTAAAGTAGAACCTAATTTACGGAAAGCCTTAGAATGGTGTGATGTCGCTAATATGTTACGCGTTCAAAACGAAAGAATGGACGTGAATTATTTTCCATCAACCAGAGAATATGCACAACAATACGGAGTAGATAAGGCTTTGTTAGAATCTTTGAATAAAGAAATTGTCATTATGCACCCGGGACCAATTAACCGTGGCGTCGAAATTACTTCTGAAGTAGCTGATTCCGGTCAATCGGTTATTTTGAATCAGGTGGAGAATGGTGTAGCTATCAGAATGGCAGTGATTTATCTTTTGGCTTCAAAAATTCAGTAAGTAAAAAAAACTTAGTAACTTTAGATTCTTGTAATCTTAAAATTTAATCTTATTAGCTATGAAAGTAGATCAAAAAGAACATACAATTACTATAAAAGATACTCAAGGAGATTTTAATTCTTTTTTGACTAAAGTTACCGATCAATATAAAAGTTATGAAAACCATAATATCATTATTGATTTATTAGGCTATAAAGAAGAGTTAGAAGTGGAAGAATTGAAATTGTTTTTACCATTGTCTAAAAAACATAAAAAAGCAAAGAAATCATTTGTAGTAGTAGTTTCTGATTTTGATTACAATGCTTTACCTGAAAAATTCACCGTTGTTCCTTCTTTGTTAGAAGCGCATGACATCATTGAAATGGAAGAGATTGAGAGAGACTTAGGTTTTTAAGTAGTTTAATTGTTTATTCGTTTAAAGTTTAATCGAATGATTTTCTATTTTACGATTAAACAAATAACCAGTTAACCAAATATACTTTGAAATTAACTATTTTAGGCTGTTATGCAGCTACTCCACGTACGTTTACCAATCCCACATCACAGGTTTTAGAAATCAAAAACCGACTTTTTCTTATCGATTGCGGAGAGGGAACCCAAGTACAATTGCGCAAGAATAAAATCAAGTTTTCCAAAATCAATCAAATTTTTATCTCTCATTTACATGGAGACCATTTTTTTGGGTTGATTGGTTTGATTTCGACTTTTTCGCTGCTAAACAGAAATAATGATTTACATATTTATGGCCCAAAAGGGATCAAAGAAATTATAAAACTACAATTACGGTTGTCTAATTCCTGGCCCAACTTTGAATTGCATTTTCATGAATTAGAAAATACAGAAAGTGAAGTCGTTTATGAAGATGATAAAGTTTTAGTCAAAACAATTCCTTTAAAACATCGCATTTATACCAATGGATTTTTGTTTCAGGAAAAACTGGATGAAAGGAAATTAAACATAGCTGCAGTCCAGGAATATGAAATTGAGCGTTGTTATTATCAGAATATCAAAAATGGAAAAGATATTCTATTAGATGACGGAAGACTTATTCCCAATAACTTACTTACTTTTAATCCTGAAAAACCAAAGAGCTACGCCTTTTGTTCAGATACTTGTTATACTGAAACCATACTTCCAATAATTGATAAAGTAGATGTATTGTATCACGAATCTACTTTTTTACAATCAGAGGAAACATTAGCTGCTAAAACGATGCATACCACTGCAATACAAGCGGCAACTATTGCTAAAAGAGCGCAGGTAACGCAACTTGTTCTTGGACATTATTCTACACGTTATGATCGAATTGAAGTTTTTAAAGAAGAAGCTTCGACGATTTTTTCAAATGTTTTGTTAGCCGATGATGGTAAAACATTTGAATTTTAATAAAATACTAATATCAATACTATTATCACAATGGAAGATTTAAGTAATTACAGAAGATCTTATGAAAAAAGCGAATTATTAGAATCAAATATTCCTGAAGATCCCATCAATTTATTTCACCGTTGGTTTCATGAAGTAGAAGACTTTGGAGGAAATGAAGAAGTAAATGCGATGACCGTTTCTACATTTGGATTGGATGGATTTCCAAAGGCGAGGGTAGTGCTACTAAAAAAATACACCGAAGAAGGTTTTATTTTTTACACCAACTATAATTCAGAAAAAGGAAAAGCAATCGAACAAAATCCAAATGTTTGTCTTTCCTTTTTTTGGCACACAGCCGAGCGTCAGGTAATTATAAAAGGAATTGCTGAAAAGACTCCGGATATCATATCCGATAATTATTTTGATTCCCGTCCAGATGGAAGTAAACTTGGAGCAATTGTTTCTAATCAAAGTGAAATTATTCCATCCAGAGAATATTTAGAACAAAATTTAAAACAATTAGAAGTTGATTTTAAAGAAAAAACTATTGATAGACCTAAACATTGGGGAGGTTATTTAGTTCGTCCAATAACAATAGAATTTTGGCAGGGAAGAGCGAATCGTTTACATGACAGAATACGTTATTCTCTTCAGGATGATTATTTATGGAAAATTGATCGTTTAGCTCCTTGATGTAAGTTTTATCTTTCTGTAAGTACAAAAAGTCGCATTTCGTCGATTTTTTTTGTATTTTAACGATAAAAGGTTGTATGTTTGAGTAAGTGAAAAAACAAAAACTAACTTATTTAAAGTGTTTGCCCCACATCTACTTTAAACTTAAACTACTAGCTTATGAAAGTAAATTTACTCAAGTTAATGTTATTATTTACAGTGCTATTTACAATGAATTCATGTTCTTCTGATGCAACTGAAGCAACAGCTGATTCTACAAGTTCTGTAATTGTTGAAAATTATACTTACACAAATAATGAGCTGGAAACATTGAAATTAATTAATGATTACAGAGTTAGTGTTGGTTTAAAACCACTAGAAATTATAAATCATATTTCATTTAAATCAGAAGAACATGATTTTTATATGATTGATAACAAAGTGGTGAGCCATGATGGATTTTCAGACAGAGCTAATAATATTATGAAAGTATTAGGAGCTAAAACAGTAGGAGAAAATATTGCTTACAATTATAATAGTCCACAAACAGCAGTAAATGCTTGGTTAAACAGTCCGGCTCACAAAGAAAATATAGTTGGTAACTATACACATTTTGGAATTGCAATCAGAGAGGATGCCACTACAGGAAAAAAATATTACACTAATATTTTTGCAAAAATAAATTAGTTGTTTTTTTATTACATAATAGCCAAGAAAGGTATTTGCCCCAAATCTATCTTCTTAGCAAAGAAAAAAAGAGTTTGTAACACCCCAATTACAAACTCTTTTTTTTTTTTTTCAATTATATCATAGAATAGTTGTTATTATGGATAATGAATCTTTTTCTTTATAGAATAATTATAATAGTAAAATTATGTATACCAATAAAATTAATTACGCTATTTAAGAACTTAATTCTTTGTCATTAGTATTTTGTAAGTTTTGATACTAAGTTTGGTTTCGCTTATTTTAGTTAGCATCATGTTTTCTTATTTATATATAAATGAATGTGTATATATAAATGTAAGCTTTATCTTTCCTAAAACACAAAAATATGTATTTAATCGATTTTTTTTGTAGTTTAACGATAAAAAGTTGTATGTTTGAGTAAGTTAAGAAAAACAAAACAACTTATTTAAAGTGTTTGCCCCACATCTACTTTAAACTTAAACTACTAGCTTATGAAAGTAATTTTACTCAAGTTAATGTTATTATTTACAGTGCTATTTACAATGAATTCATGTTCTTCTGATGCAACTGAAACAACAGCTGATTCTACAAGTTCTGTAATTGTTGAAAACTATACTTACACAAATAATGAGCTGGAAACATTGAAATTAATTAATGATTACAGAGTTAGTATTGGTTTAAAACCACTAGAAATTATAAATCATATTTCATTTAAATCAGAAGAACATGATTTTTATATGATTGATAACAAAGTGGTGAGCCATGATGGATTTTCAGACAGAGCTAATAATATTATGAAAGTGTTAGGAGCTAAAACAGTAGGAGAAAATATTGCATACAATTATAATAGTCCACAAACAGCAGTAAATGCTTGGTTAAACAGTCCGGCTCACAAAGAAAATATAGTTGGTAACTATACACATTTTGGAATTGCAATCAGAGAGGATGCCGCTACAGGAAAAAAATATTACACTAATATTTTTGCAAAAATAAATTAGTTGTTTTTTTATTACATAATAGCCAAGAAAGGTATTTGCCCCAAATCTATCTTCTTAGCAAAGAAAAAAAGAGTTTGTAACACCCCAATTACAAACTCTTTTTTTGTTATTTATAATGTATAACAATAAGATTTTAAGTGTTTTATGTAATTTTTTTCTCTTCATAAGAAAATTGATTAAGAATAAATATTTGGACTTAAAAAATCATTTAATTTTTTTAAACAAAGCGGCTTTCTAAATATTATTTTAGTAATCCGCTTTGTTTTGGAGTATTAAAGATTATTTGTTATTCGATAGGAGCATGTTTTTTACGATTAAAAATCCAAAACAAAATTGGGAAAACTAACAATGTCAATATAGTTGCTGTAACTAATCCTCCAATAATAACAATAGCCAAAGGTTTTTGTGATTCAGAACCAATACCTGTTGATATGGCCGCCGGCATTAGACCAATAGAAGCCATTAAAGCAGTCATGATTACAGCTCTAGTTCTAGCTTTAACCCCCATAAAAATGGACTCTTCAAGTGTGAATTTAGCTTTTAGATTATGGTGAAATTCTGAAATCAAAATAACACCATTCTGGATACAAATACCCAGTAAAGCAATAAACCCAACTCCAGCTGAAATTCCGAAATTAATACCTGTAAGATGTAAAGCGATTATTCCACCAATAACTGCAAACGGTACATTAGCAAGTACAAGTAAAGAGTCTTTAATATTTCCAAAAAGGATAAACAATAGAACAAAAATTCCAATTAAACTTATAGGTACCACCTGAGCTAATCGGGCACTGGCACGCACCTGATTTTCAAATTCTCCCGTCCATCCGGTTGTGTATCCTGGAGGCATTTTTATTTCGGCTACTTTTGCCTGAGCTTCTGCAATTGTACTTCCTAAATCGCGGTCACGAACAGAAAATTTCACACCTATAAAGCGTTTGGTGTTGTCTCTGTAAATAAAAGCCGGGCCTGTTATGGTTTTTAGATCACAAATTCCCTTTAATGGTATTTTAGCTCCGCCAATAGTAGGAACTTTTAGATTGGCTAAATCTTCTTCATTTTTTCGGTATTCTTTCGAAAAACGAACTCTTACGTCAAATTTCTTTTCGTCTTCATATTTTTGAGTCGCTGTTTTTCCTCCAAAAGCTAGTTCCAATACAGCCTGAGCATCATTTAAGGTAACGCCGTATGCAGCCATTTTTTCACGATCTAGAATAACACTTATTTCTGGTTGACCAACATTTCGCAGGATACCAACATCTTTTATCCCGGGAATATTTTTGATTTTGGCTAAAACTTCATTTGAAAGTTCGTCGAGTTTGTCTAAATCTTCTCCATAGATTTTTACAGCATTTGAAGCTTTGAAACCAGCTACTGATTCGGCCACGTTATCAATGACGGGTTGCGAATAGTTATAGGTTATACCCTGATGTTCTTTCAGTTTTACATCCATTTCATTAATGAGTTCATCCATAGAAATTTTTCTTTTCCATTCTGATTTTGGTTTTAAATCTACCTGAAGTTGAATAAAACCAAAACCATTTGGATCTGTTCCGTCGTTGCTTCTTCCGGTTTGAGATAAAACATTTTTTACTTCAGGAAATGATTCGAGATCTTTTCTAATGATTGCAGCTTTTTTTACACTTTCAGGAAGTGAAATACTCATAGGTAGCTCGGCAGTAACCCATAATGCACCTTCGTTCAATTGGGGTAAGAATTCTGTTCCTAAAAATGTGCCTGAAAAAAATACTGTCACAATCAGTGCGATAGAAGCTGTTAGCGTTTTTACCTTATGTTTAAATGTCCAATTAAAACCTTTTACAACAATTTTGTCCCAAAAATTCACAAATGGATTATTTTTTTCTTTTACATTTTTATTCAAAAGTATGTGTGATAAAACAGGTACCAGGGTTAAAGTAAAAAGTAAGGCTCCCATCAATGCAAAACCAAGAGTGAATGCTAAAGGTGAAAACATTTTACCCTCTACTTTTTGAAATGAAAAAATAGGAAGTAAAGCAGTAATGATAATTAATTTTGAAAAGAAAATGGCTTTACCCATTTCAGTTCCTGTTTTTTTAATCAAGCTTCCTTTGGCAATTTTATTAAATTTCTCCATTCCTAATTGATGTGCCCGATGATCAAGTACAACAAATAATCCTTCAACCATTACGACGGCTCCATCAATGATAATTCCAAAATCTACAGCTCCCAGACTTAAAAGGTTTGCGCTCATGCCCATCATTTTAAGGCATAAAAATGCAAATAACAAAGACAGTGGAATAACTATAGAAACGGTAAAGGTAGTTCTCCAGTCGGCCATGAACAGAAATACAACACAGGTAACCAAAATGATTCCTTCAAATAAGTTGTGCATTACTGTTTCTGTTGTGAAATTCATCAAATTGTCACGATCATAAAAAGTTTCAATTTTGATGTCTTTTGGTAAAATATTCTCGTTAAGATCTTTTATTTTGTCTTTTACTAATGCCAAAGTTTCTTTTGCATTTTCTCCTTTTCGCATTACAACAATACCTTCAACGGCATCATCGTTATTACCAATACCTGTTTGACCTACACGTGGCATACAACTTTCATATACATTGGCCACGTTTTTGACTAATATTGGATTTCCACCAGCATCGTCAACAATAATGTTTTCAATGTCTTTTTTTGATTTTAAAAGACCTACGCCTCGTACAACAAAGGCTTGTTCGTTTTTCTCGATAATATCGCCACCTACATTTAAGTTACCGGAATTTACAGCATTATAAACTTGAAGCGGCGTAATATTATATTTAGACAATTTTTCAGGATCAACTCCTACCTCATAGGTTTTTGCTTGTCCACCAAAAACATTTAAATCAGCAACTCCAGGTACAGCACGTAATTGTTTGTCAATTACCCAATTTTGATAGGTGAGAAGTTCGCGACTATCTCGACTATTACTTTTTACAATATACCTAAAAATTTCTCCAGTAGGGCCATAAGGTGGTTGAACATCAGGTTCAACATCGTCGGGTAGGGCTACATTTTTTAGCAAATTATTGACTTGAAATCGGGCAAAAGTATCATCAACTCCATCGTCAAAAATGATTTTAATTACCGAAAGACCAAACATAGTGATACTTCTAACACTAGTTTTTTTCTGTACAGAGTTCATTGAAATTTCGATAGGTGTAGTTACAAATCGTTCGACCTCTTCGGCACTCTTTCCATTCCACTGTGTGATGATTATGATTTGAGTATTAGTTACATCCGGAAATGCATCGATAGGCATATTTTTGAAAGCAATAAAACCTGAAAGAGCCAGTAAACCCACCCAAAAAAAGGTGAAAGCTTTGTTCTTTAAAGAGAAAGCAATAATATTTCGTATGAATTTGTTCATGTCCTAATCGTTTAATGCGCGATAAATAAATAGTTGATTATTGGTAATGACTTTTTCATTTTCTTTTAAGCCATTCGAAATGTATGTAGTGTCACCTACAATTCTGTAAACTTCAATCTGTCTGGTTTCTATGTTATGACGATCTTTGAAAATCATAACAAAATTTTTGCTTTTATCAAAAACAATGGCATTACTAGGAACAGCAATCATTGATTGGTCTTCGCTGTAAGAGAGTTTTATATTTGCATTCATTTCTGGTTTTAATAAAAATCCTGGATTTTGTAGTTTAATCCTAGTTTGCATAGCTTTAGTTTCAGGATCTATTATATTGAATATTTTATCCACTTTCCCCTTAAATATTTTATCTGGGTAGCTCAGCGTTGTGACAGATGCATCTATTCCTAATTTAATTTTATTGATATCTGTTTCATTCACATTGGCCATAGCCCAAACTTCACTGATTTCGGCTATATCAAAAATATTATCCGAACGATCGTTTCTTAAAAGCATATCCTGATTGATATTTTTCTGAATGATAAATCCGCTAATAGGAGCTGTTACTTCATAGATTGACCCTGCTTTTATATTGTAGATTTTATAGGTTTCTTGAATTTTTCTTAACTGAGATTGGGCTTTATTTACTTCTGATTTGGCTTGAAGTACATCTCTTTCGGCATTTAATTTTCCAGCAAATAGTTCTTGAGCCACTTTTAGATTGTTTTTAGCTACTAATAAATCATTTTTAGCGTCAATTGATTGTTTTTCAAAATCAGCAATGTCAGTACTTTTTATTGTTGCTAAAACCTGTCCTTTTTTTACATAATCTCCTAGTTCAACATTTACTTTGATAACACTTCCGCCCACAAGAGGGTAGATGTCAATCATTTTGTTGTTATCGGCAGTTATTTTACCGTAAAAATTCAATTCATTTTTTAAAGGAACTACTTTAGCTTCAGCAGTTGTAGTAGTTTTTAGCATAGTATTGCTCAAGGCAAAAGAAGATTTAATATCGGGGTTTTCAAATTCTTTTTTGCAACTTGTACACAATAGGTTTAGGAATGCAATTCCAAAAATTATTTTAGATTTCATTTTGATATAGTTTTTAAAATAAGTCTTTGTTAATGGTTGTGTTTAATTCTTCTGCCGAAAGCACTACGATTTTCTTTAATTCATTCACTTGTATATTAGCCTGATTGTAACTTTCCATAAAGTCAGTGAATTCAAGTAAAGTGATATTTCTTTTTTGAAAATTATTTAGGATGCCATCGTAAACTTCTTCAAAATCAGCATTTAATGTGGGGTTAATTAATAAGTAATTTTTACGTGATTCATCCCATTTATTCCAAGCTGTGCTGATTTCTGTTTGAATCTGTAAATCAAAATTTTGTTTTTCAATTTTTGATTGATCTAAGATGTTCTGAGCATATTTGATATTTCCTTTATTTTTATTCCAAAGCGGTAAAGGAATTCCCAGCGTTAAATTAGCTTCCTTTTGAAAAGCGCCACTGCGTTGATCATAATTAGCTCCTAAAGTAATATCTGGAATCGATAATGATTTTTGCCATTTCAGATTCAATTGATTGGCTTCAATTTCTTTATGTTTAGCCAAATAATCTGGTCTGTTTTTAATTGCTTCATTTTCAAGATTTTTGATATCAAATGGGATTGTTTTTAGATACTTATTAAAATTTACATTTGAAACTATAGGGGTTATATTTTCTTTCTCATTTAGTAATAATTTCAAATTAGATTGTTCATTGATATTGTTATTTACAATTTCCATGCGTTCATTTTTGAAATTGAGATACAGAGATTGTAAGCGCACCAGATCTTTTAAGGGTAAATTTCCTTTTTGGGTTTGAATAGAATAGGAGTTAATTAATTCTTCAAGGCGGTTTAATTGTTTATCTGTAGTTTCTAGTTTTTGAGAATTGTAGTAAACCGTATAAAAGCTTTGACGTAGTTGTAGTTTTAAATTTCTAAGTAAATCATTAAATTGAAGTTCTGCTAATTGTTCATTGGCCTGAGCCAGTTTAACTTCATTCTTTTTTTTGCCTCCTAAATAAATTAATTGTTCGATTCCAAATGCTTTTTGACCATTTTGACCAATATTTAAATACTGATTTCTTTCAGGATTGTAAGCGTTTAGGCCGGCAGTAATAGTTGGGTTTTCCCAGATTCCAGCTTGAATGGTTAAGGCCTTTGCTGCATCAATATTATAATGTGAAGCTAGTAAGAAAAGATTGTTTTTTAAAAATTGACTTTCGCAATCTTCTAAAGAAACTAGTTTTTGTGCGCTAATTTGTTGATTAATAGCAATCAGTAGTAATAAAGCAATTAACTTTTTCATTGTATCATTTTTATTTGATACAAAGATGTTTTCTTGGTCTTTAAAGTAACTTAAATTGAACTTAAAAAGAACTTAAAAATCAAAGTAGGATTGTATTAATGAAAAATAAGTTGGAATAAATTCGTTTTTTCTTCCGGAATACTATAAATAATTTGCGCTTTGTGTAGTGTTAAAATACGGTTTACAATTCTCAACCCAAGACCAAATCCTGATATTTCCTTTGAGTTTTTACCACGCATAAAGGCTTGGAAAAGTTTTTTTTGTTCGTTTTCACTTAAAGTATTTCCTGTATTTGAAACAGCAATGATTAGATTGTTTTCAGGGGCACTAATTTTAATATGAGCTTGCTTATTATCTGAATACAGACAGGCATTTTTCAAGACATTGTTAAGTGCTATTTCTAATAGATTTTTATTGCCTTTAATTTCTAATGCGGTATCTAAATTGTCACTTTCTTCCATTTCAAAGGAGATAATAAAATCAGGAAAGCTATTTTTGAGTTTTGTCATTGCCGAAAATAAAATTTCATCTATGCGTTGTGTTTCGCTATTTTCCGTGTTTTTAGAATCAATTTTAGACAATATTAGCAAAGAATTGATTAGTTCAGAGAGATGATTAACATCTGATAATATAGTTTTTAAAAAAGTTTTTTCTTTGTCAGATGTGTTCAAATCCTGAATTGTATTCTCAATTTGAGCTGTTATTCTGGATAATGGGGTTCGGAGTTCATGAGAAGCGTGTGCAGTGAATTCTTTTTGTTTTTGATAGGAGATTTCTATTCGATCCATCATAAAATTAAATTCATTTGCAATTAAATCAATTTCATTTCTCGTGCTTTTTAGCGTAATGCGGGTATCCAGATTGTTTTCGTTAATGTTTTTTATTTTTTGATGAAAAATCCTTAACGGATTCATCGCTTTTTTTACCATAAACGAAGTTAATATCCAGCAGATAGCAGTAAAAAGAAAATAACAAACCACTAAGGTATATCTTAAAAATAGAAGTTTTCTTTTTCCAAATTCATCCGTTGCCGAAATTAAAGCATAAAAATCTTTATCATTTGTGTCGTAAAAAACACCATAGACTTCATATTCACCTTGTTGTTTAAAAAAGGTTTTATGTTTTTGAAGGTATTTTAAGTCTTCGATCGACCAATTAATTTTAGCATCATCGATACTACTATAAATAAGTTTAAAATTGGAATCAAAAACCAGCGTTTTTTCGTCGTAGAGTTTATTGATAGAATTCTGGTCAATCATTTTTAAAAGTTGATCATCAACTTCTTTTACATTGACTAAAAGTTTAATGTTTGAAAGGGCTTTGATTTCTAAACGATCACGAAATTCCTCTTTTCGGTTGTTAGCATATAAAATAAATATCACCGTTGATGCTAATGCAAAAAGTACTGTAAACAATAAGCTTACTAAAAGTGATATTCTATTTTTTAAAGTCATTCCTGATTGTTTAAGTAGTAACCGTAACCTATTTTAGTATGTATTAGTTTTGCATAAGGATCTTTATCGATTTTTTTTCGTAGAAAATTGATATAAACTTCTATGGTATTTTGATTGGTTTCAATATGGTAATCCCAAAGTTTTTCTGCAATATATTGTTTCGAAATGATTTTTCCTTTGGCTTGCGCCAAAATTAATATCAATTTAAATTCTTTTGGAGTAAGTTTTATTTCTTCGCCTGAGCGAAAAACTTTCATTTCTTCTTCCAGAATTTCTAGATCTTCAATAATAATTTTACTTTGAGTTTGCTGCGGAATTTCCTTTCTTCTTAATAGAGATAAAATTCGGGCATGTAATTCTTCAAAATGAAAAGGTTTTACAAGGTAATCATCGGCACCATAGTCAAAACATATAAGTTTGTCCTCTATTTCACTAAAGGCTGTTAGCATGATGATAGGTGTTTTCTTGTCTGTTTCGCGAATGCCTTTACAAACTTCGATACCGGTTGTACCGGGAACATTTATATCAAGGATTATTAAATCATATTCAAGAGCCAAATATTTTTTTAATAATAAGGAACCATCATAAAATGGAATACACTCGAAATCTTTAGAGTTAAAGAATGTTACTATTTCTTTGGATAAAGTAAAATCGTCTTCGAGTAGTAGGATTTTCATGTTTAAAGAGATTGAAATTCGGCTATTATATAATAGCCGAATTATAGGTTGGTACTTTTTTTATTTGAAATAAGAAAAAGTTTCGTTGTTTTCTATTTTTATTACCGTTTCGTAAATTAATTTGATAACATTTTCTACGTCTTCTTTATGTACCATTTCTACTGTAGTGTGCATATAGCGCAAAGGAAGTGAAATTAATGCCGAAGCAACGCCGCCATTACTGTATGCAAATGCATCAGTGTCAGTTCCTGTAACTCTTGAAGAAGCTAATCTTTGGAAAGGAATTTCTTTTTCTTCAGCCGTAGTAATAATTAAGTCTCTAAGATTGTTTTGCACTGCCGGTGCGTAAGTAATAACAGGTCCTTTGCCTATTTTAGTTTCTCCTTCAATTTTTTTGTCAATCATTGGAGTCGTTGAATCATGACATACATCTGTGATAATAGCAACATTAGGTTTGATTGTTTGAGTAATCATTTCAGCACCACGCAAACCTACTTCTTCCTGAACGGCATTAGTAATATATAGACCAAAAGGTAGTTTTATTTTGTTTTCGTGTAATAATCGAGCCACTTCAGCAATCATAAAACCACCCATGCGGTTATCAATAGCACGACAAACAAATTTGTTTTCATTTAAAACAATAAATTCATCTGGATAGGTGATTACACAACCTACGTGGATTCCTAATTTTTCAACTTCTTCTTTAGTCGAACATCCACAATCAATAAAAATATTGTGTTGAGTTGCCGCTTCTTCTTTACCTCTTCCGCGAGTATGAATAGCTGGCCAACCAAAAACACCTTTTACAATACCGTTTTTAGTGTGGATATTTACTCTTTTGGAGGGTGCAATTTGATGATCAGAACCTCCGTTTCTAATTACATAAATTAAACCATCTTCTGTAATATAGTTTACGTACCAGGAAATTTCATCAGCGTGCCCTTCAATTACAACTTTAAATGGAGCTTCCGGATTGATTACACCTACGGCTGTACCGTAAGTATCTGTTATAAATGTGTCCACATAAGGTTTTAGATACTCCATCCATATTTTTTGCCCGCTACTTTCGTAACCAGTTGGTGAAGCATTATTAAGGTAGCTTTCTAAGAAAGCCATTGATTGTTTGTTTAATATTGATTCTGTACTCATAAAATATTTTTTTGCTAAAATATAAATTTGGTATTACAGTTGTGTATATAATGTATAATTTTACACTAAATTATAATCGTTATCATGAAGTATGTTTATTTTATAGCATTTTTATTTTCTTTTTATGGATACAGTCAGGTAGTTCCTTATAATCCTAATGGGATGGGATATGTATTGACTGAAAAAGACAGTCTTTTAAATGACACTATCAAATTGCCTGAGATTATAGTTTCTAAAAGTAAGTTAGATGAAGAGGGGAGAAAGCAATACCTCATTTTACAAAATAGAGTTTACAGAACGTATCCTTACGCTAAATTAGCAGCTGACAGATTAACGAATTTAAATATAGGTATGGCCAGACTTTCTTCAGAAAGGGAAAAGAAAAAGTATTTTAAAATTGTAGAAGATTATTTGACAAATGAGTTTGAAGCAAGATTAAAAAAGTTATCCCGTAGTCAAGGACGTATTTTGGTAAAGTTAATAGATAGACAAACTGGGAAAAGTACATATGAGTTAATCAAAACTTTAAAAAGTGGTTGGAAAGCTTTTTGGTCCAATACAGCAGCAAGTATGTTTGACATTGATTTAAAATCAAAATATTTGCCTTATGAAACCAATGAGGATTATTTAATTGAGAATATACTTCAGGAGGCTTTTGATACAGGCAGGCTTCCAAATCAACCAGCAGCTAATCCGGTAAATCTCGATAAACTAAATATATATTGGGAAAGCAGATTGCCTTAGTTTGAATATTACATTATATATGATAAGCTTATACTATATTATAGTGTAAGCTTTTTTCTAGGAGCTGTTTCCTGCTATCGGCTACAATCTTGTTTGCCGAACGCCGGCAAACAAGGATTTTCGCTACTACCTGCCTGCCGGCAGGCAGGTCAGGGCTATGGGATTGAGGTAAAAACAACTTTTTTACTCTAAATTCAGGAAAATCCCTTTAGTGTATCTTTGAGGAAAAGCCATAAATCATGGTGTTCGTCTGTTCAAACTCCTACAAACCTAAAAAACTTTTAAAAATAAGCATCAGGTTTTCAATTGATTAAAAAATAAATGAAAAATAGTAGATAAAATCTATTGTTTAATCGAATAAAGGTTCTACTTTTGAACCCGCAACAGCGAAAACGTTCTAAGAAATACAGGCTAATAATAAGTAATAAAGTAAAACGAGAGTTTGAAAAAAAAGTTTAAAAAAAGCTTGTGAGATTTTGAAAAGCGTTTTACATTTGCACCCCGCAAAGAGCGCAAGTTATTTGAGATGTTGAGTAAGGAAAAAGAAGTTAAGCTTCGAAAATAAATCGAAAAAAAACTTTAAATTTTTCTTGCTAAATTAAAAAGAAGTTGTACTTTTGCACCCGCTTCGAGAAACAGTGCTACTGCGCTGAGAAATGAAGAGAAAATAATAAAGACACGTTCCTAGACATATTGAATTGACAGCCGTCCCGATTACTCGGGACATAAAAAAATAAGAGTAATAGAATCGTAAGATTTGAAAACGACCACTAGATCTGATATCGCATAAAAAAAGAGATTTAATCTCAAACAATATACGATGAAGAGTTTGATCCTGGCTCAGGATGAACGCTAGCGGCAGGCTTAACACATGCAAGTCGAGGGGTATAGGTTTTCGGACCTAGAGACCG